>JAOPWI010000146.1 GCA_025965755.1 Frankiales bacterium
CGCGCGCAGCTGGGCGGGCACGACTCCGGCGTGCGTGATCGCCACGGCGACCAGCCACAGCGCGAAGGACGCCGACACCCACGGGTCGCCCATCGACCACTCGGGCGCGCCGGAGTCGCCGCCGGACAGCGTCACCAGGGCGATCCCGAGCAGCACGACCAGCACGGTCGCCGAGCTCAGCGCCCGGGTCATCCGGGCCGCGTCGCGCAGCGCACCGCCCCGCCCCGCGCGCACCAGCCGGGGCGTGCTCATGGCCGCGAGGGCTGCCGGCCCGACGAGGAAGACCGCGCTCAGCAGGTGCAGGGACAGGACCAGGGCGTAGGCGCCGTCGTAGATCACGGAGCAAACCTACTCATGAGTACGCGTTGCGGGCGCGGTGGCGTGACGTAGCTCACGATGGGCACGTTCCCGCTGGTCAGCAGCAGGAGTTCGTGTGCCGGGGGCGAAATTGTTCCGTGGCGCACGGCACAGCCGTGCGCAGCACCCGGCAGGTGGAGGAGGCAGTCGTGAGCAGGACCGCGCGGTTCGTGGGGGCCCTGGTGCTCAGCGTCGCCCTGGTGCCCGTGGTGGCCGTCGGGCCGGCGGCGGCGGCGACCTCCACCGAGCCGGCCTCGGTCGGCGCCTACTACTACCGGGGTGGGCTGGACGCGCCGGAGGGTGCGCCGGCACCCCCGCCCAACGCGCCCGCGCAGGGCGACTACGTGGCTCCCGAGCACCTCGCCGTGGCCGTCACCGCCCCGAACCAGGCCGACAAGATCAGCTTCGTCGCCTTCGACCTGGTCGAGGTGCCGCTCGACGGCACGATCAGCAAGGCCGTTCTGCGGCTGCCGCTCGCCGAGGACGGCAACGGCGACCCGCGCCAGAACCGCAGCGTCAGCCCCGACCCGGCCAGGGTGCAGGCCTGCCCGGCCGGCGACGAGGGCTTCGCCAGCGAGGACGGCGCCAACATCTCCGGCGCCCCCAGCGACCGGTGCGACACCGTCAAGGTGGTCGCCAAGGCGTCGGCGGACCGGGCGTCCTACGAGTTCGACGTCACGGCGATCGCTCAGGGCTGGCTCACCGGCGAGAACAACGGGCTGGCGCTCGTGCCGGCCGTGCTCAGCACGCCGTTCCAGGTGGTGTTCAAGCCCTTCGCCGAGGCCACGCTGACGGTCGACTACACCGCCCCGGCCGAGGAGCCGGTCGAGGCCGGCGCCGGCGCCGGTGACAGCACCACCGGCAGCGCGGTGGCCGCAGGCGAGGACACGGCGACCGGCAGCGGCGACTCCGGCTCGGCCGACGTCGGCGGCTTCGACGCCGGCACCGGCGCCGGCACGGTCGACACCGCGCCGCTGGACGCCGGCGGCGCGCAGGTCGCGATCGCCGAGCCGCCTGCGGTGCCGGAGGCTCCTCCCGCTCCCGAGACGGCCGACGCCCCCGTGGCGCAGGACGGTGGCAGCGCCGTCGTGCAGCCGGTGGCCGCGACGGCCGGCGAGGCGCCGCTCAACCCGACCCTGGGGTTCTGGCTGGCTCTCGTCGTGCTCGGCGGCGTGCTGACGCTGCTCTCGCTCATCCTCGGCGACCCGACCACGCCGGCCGCCACCACGGCGACGCCGTCGCGGCTCACCCGGGCCCTGCAGGCCCAGGCCAGCTCCGGCCGCAGCCTGCTGGCCCGGCCCGCCGCCCCCACCGTCTGACCGATCCCGCCCAGCCCCTCCCTCGCATCCTCCCAGCACGCGGACCAGGAGCTCCCCCCATGCAGACCCGTCGTACACGCGGCCTCGTCGTCGCCCTGCTCGCCTCGGCGCTCGTCACGAGCGCCTGCGGCCTCAAGCCCGAGGTCAAGGACCAGCTCGCCCAGGGCGGCGCGCTCGGCGCGGGCGCCGTCTCCCAGGCAGGGGGCGAGGCCGGCGTCGACAGCGGCACGGGGGCCGACGTTCAGGCCGGTACGGACGCCGGCGCCGCCGACGCCGGGACGGCCGACGCGGGCACGACCGATGCCGGCGCCACCGGCGCCGGGACGACGGACGCTGCCGCCGGCTCCTCGACCGGCGGCTCCTCCGGCGGGTCGACGGGCGGGTCGGCCGGTGGCAGCACCGGCGGGTCGACGGGCTCCTCGACCGGCGGGTCGACCGGTGGCACGACCGGTGGCGCGAAGGGCGCGCCGGCCGCGGAGCAGCAGGTCGGCCCCAACAGCAAGATCGGGGTCGACGACAAGAAGAAGACGCTCAAGATCTTCCTGCACGGCCCGCTGACGGGCGCCGGCGTTCCGCAGGACTCCTTCATCAGCGGCACGCCCAAGTACTGGAAGGGCAAGAAGGTCAAGGGCTTCACCGTCGAGGCGGAGGCCTTCGACGACAAGTACCAGCCCGGTCCGGCGGTCAAGGCCTGCAACTCCAAGGCCAAGGAGGGCTTCCTCATCATCGGCGGCGCGGGCACCGACCAGATCCAGGCCTGCGCCCGCAGCCAGGTGCTGCGCCGCGGCAACGTCCCCTACCTGTCCGCCGGGGTGACGACCAACGGCCTGACCGACCTCGGCCACTACTTCGCCACGTCGCTGACCTACGCCGACCAGGCCCGGCTGGTCGTCGCCATGGCCAAGAAGGGCGGCTACCTCGCGCCGGCCAACGGCAAGGGCTGGGCCGTCGTCGTGTCCAAGACGCCCAACTTCGCCGACGCGCAGGCGGCCATCGTCAGCGCGCTCAAGGGCGCCGGCCAGAAGGTCACGGTCATCAACACGCCGAAGACCGGTGGCGACTCGACCGCGGTGTCCAACCAGCTGCGTGAGGGGGACTTCAAGACCGTCTACTTCCTGGGCCAGCCGACCTTCTTCATCGAGCTGGTCGGCAAGGCCGGCTGCCCCGCGTACTGCCCGCAGTGGACCGGCGTCGGCGTGTCCATGGGCACCAACTCCATCGGCAGCCTGGCCTGCCGCGGCTCGGGCAACCAGTACAAGGGCGAGTTCCTCAGCCCGATGCCCGGCCTGGACAAGGCCGGCGCGCTGGCCCCGGGCGTCCGCTTCCGCGACGACATCGAGTTCGGCATCTACGCGACGATGCAGGTGCTCGAGCAGATGCTGAAGGCGGTGCCCGGCGACTCCTTCACGCGCGAGTCCTTCATCACGGCTCTCGAGGGCAAGACCTTCACGGGCAAGATCTCCGGCACGGTGAACTTCTCCAAGGGTCACTTCGGAGGAACCGGTGCACATGCTCTGAAGATGAACTGCGGCAGTGGCCAGCACGTGACCAACGGCTTCTACACGTAGCCCGGCCCGCGGGAGTTCACCCGCTCCGCGCGGTACCGGAACGCCCGGCCCGCTGCCATGATCGGCGGCGGGTCGGGCCGGTCCCCCCTGTCCTGACCCGCACTTCCCTCGACCCAGCCTGGGGAGGCTCCTGCCGTGACGCCGTTGGCGCTCGCACCTGACACCACGTACCTGGCCTTCGAGTTCAGCAGCCGCATCACCACGCCGGTCATCTCCGGCGCCATCAACGGCGCGGTCTACGGCCTGCTGGGCCTCGGCCTGGTCCTGCTGTACAAGAGCAACCGGATCTTCAACTTCGCCCAGGGCGAGTTCGCCTCGGTCGCGGCCTTCACCACCTACGCGGGCACCGCCGGATTCGGCCTGCCCAAGATGCCCTACGTCTTCGCGGCCATTCTCGGCGTCTCGGCCGCCGTCGTGGTCGCCCTGCTCACCGAGCGGCTGGTCGTGCAGCCGCTGTTCAACCAGCCGAAGGTGACCCTGGTCGTCGCCACGGCCGGCACCGCGCTGCTGCTCATCGCTCTCGAGGGGTTCGTGTTCGGCGCCGAGGGCGTCGGGCTGGACCCGGTCATCGCCGGGGACGCGCTCACCAGCGGCGGCCTGCGGGTCACCAACCAGGGCGTCTTCGTGGTGGTCGTGCTCGCGGTGCTCGCGGCCCTCACGGCGCTGTTCTTCAGCCGGACGAAGACCGGCACGGCGATCCTCGCGGTCAGCATGGAGCCGACCGCGACCAGCCTGGTCGGCATCCCGGTCAAGCGCATCAGCGCCCTGACCTGGGGCCTGGCCGGGCTGCTCGGCGGCGTCGCCGGCATCCTGTTCGCCGGCAACGGCGGCCTGCTCGGCCCGGGCGCGCTCACGGCGTTCGCGCTGATCCCGGCGTTCACCGCCGCGGTGTTCGGCGGCATCACCAGCCTGCCGGGGGCCTTCCTCGGCGGCGTCCTGATCGGCATCATCCAGACGCTCGGCGCGCGCAACATTCCCGAGTCGGTCGTTCCGGACGCCAACCAGGTCGTCATCTTCTTCGTGCTCCTGCTGACGTTGCTGATCCGCCCCGCCGGCCTGCTCGGCAAGGAGACCTGATGACCCTCACTGCCTCGCGCCCGGTGTCGCCCCCCGCCGACGACGCCCACAGCTCGGGCGGCCGCGAGTTCGGGCCGATCCGCTGGCTGCCCCGGGTGCTCGTGATCGCGCTGCTGGCGTTCTGGGTGCTGGTCGTCATCCCGCGCTCGGAGACCTACGCGCCGTTCGCCGCGGACGCGGTGATCTTCGCGATCGTCGGTCTCAGCCTCAACATCATCGTCGGCTACACCGGGCAGCTGTCGCTCGGCCACCAGGGCTTCTTCGGGGCCGGCGCGTTCGCGGCCGCGTACGCCATCACCGTCCAGAGCCTGCCGTTCTGGTCGACGTTCGTGGTCGCCGCCGGGGTCGGCGCGCTGTTCGCCGCGCTGCTCGGCGTCGCGGCGCTGCGCATCACCGGCCTCTACCTCGCGCTCATCACGCTCGTCTTCGGCGTGACCCTGCAGCGCTCGCTGTTCGAGGTGCCGGAGTTCACCAACGGCGGCGCCGGCCAGCCCGCCGAGCGGCCCGAGTGGCTGTTCGCCGACGGCCGGTTCTACCTGTTCTGCCTGGCGTTCCTGATCGGTGTCGTCTACATCGACTACCGGCTGACCCAGACCAAGTCCGGCCGCGCGCTGCTCGCGCTCAAGGAGAACGAGCGGGTCGCGGAGGCGTTCGGGGTCAACGTCACGTCGTTCAAGCTGCTGGCGTTCGTCCTGTCCGGCGCCATCGCCGGCATCGCGGGTGCCCTGTACGCCTACCGCATCGGCAACGTCACCGGTGACGACTTCAACTTCACGCTGGCGCTGACCTTCGTCCTCATGGTCGTGGTCGGCGGGCTGGGCAACCGGCTCGGAGTGATCCTCGGCGCCACCCTGTTCGCCGTGCTCGACGGCTACCTGCTCGAGGAGGTCGGCTTTCTGCACTCCTTCACCGAACAGATCTTCCGGACGCCGAACCTGGCCCAGTACGACGCGCAGTTCCTCGGCGCGCTCGGCCTGCTGCTGACCATCGTGCTCAACCCCGGGGGCATCGCCCAGCAGATCCAGCCGTTCACGCGCTGGCTGTCCGGCAAGCCCTTCTCCCTGCACGGCGACAGCGAGAGCGGCCCGGCCGCGGTGGAGGGGTCCCATGTCCGCGCCTGACACGCAGCCCGTGGGCGGCGCCGTTCTGGAGGTCCGGGACCTGTCCATCCGCTTCGGCGGCCTGCAGGCGCTGCAGCACGTCAACCTCGAGGTCAACGAGTTCGAGATCGTCGGCCTGATCGGCCCGAACGGTGCCGGCAAGACGACCGCCTTCAACTGCATCACCGGCTTCTACACGCCCAACACCGGCTCGGTGAGCTACCGCGGGCGCGACGTCACCAAGGCGCCGCCGCACGTCAAGGCGGCCATGGGCTTCGGCCGCACCTTCCAGAACGTCGGCATGGTCAAGAGCGCCACCGCGCTGGAGAACCTCAAGACCGCCCAGCACGCCAAGGCCGGCTACGACGTCATGTCGGGCCTGCTCGGCCTGCCCCGCAGCTGGCGGGCCGAGCGGGCACTCACCGCCAAGGCCGAGGCCATCCTGGACCTGCTGGGGCTCGCCTCCATCCGGGACAAGCGGGTGGGCGGGCAGTCCTACGGCACGCTCAAGCTGCTCGAGCTGGGCTGCGCGCTGGCGACCGACCCGGACATCCTGCTGCTCGACGAGCCGACCTCGGGCATGGGCCCGGACGAGTCGGACGAGCTCGGAGAGCGGCTGCTCGTGCTGCGCAAGGAGTTCGGGCTGACGATGCTGGTCATCGAGCACCACGTTCCGCTGGTGCTGCGGGTCTGCGACCACGTCTACGTCCTGAACTTCGGCCGGCTGCTGGCCGAGGGCAAGCCGAGCGTGATCCAGACGCACCCGGAGGTCGTCGCCGCCTACCTCGGCGGCGAGGCCCCGGACGCGCTGGAGGCGACCCAGGAGACCGAGGAGGACGCCGCCCTCGACGCCCAGCTCGAGGCGCAGGTGCACGCCGCCGGCGCGCCCGAGCCCGACGCTCTCGCGGCCCAGCCCGAGCGGGAGCCGGTCGCGGGCGCGCCCAGAACCCGCCGCAAGCCGACCGCCGCCGCGGGCGAGAGCGCGACCCGGACCCGACGGACGATGCGGAAGGACACCCCATGAGCCTGCTGGAGGTGCAGGAGCTGCGCACCGGCTACGGGGCTCTGCCGGTTCTGCAGGGCATCTCGTTCTCCGTCGAGGAGGGCGAGACCTGCGTGATCTTCGGTCTCAACGGCGCCGGCAAGACGACCACGGTCAACTGCCTGGCCGGCGTGCTGCCGACCTGGGGCGGTGAGGTCCGCTTCGACGGCAAGAAGGTCAGCGGCAAGGACGCGCCCGGGATCGTCAAGGCCGGCATCGCGCTCTCTCCCGAGGGCCGCCGCGTCTGGGCCGGGCTGACCGTGCTGAAGAACCTCGAGCTCGGCGCCTGGGTGCGCAAGGACGCCAAGGGCATCCAGGCCTCCATCGAGCAGGTCTTCAGCTACTTCCCGCGGCTCGAGGAGCGCAAGGACCAGCTGGCCGGGACGCTGTCCGGCGGCGAGCAGCAGATGCTCGCGATCGGCC
The DNA here is from genome assembly GCA_025965755.1 of Frankiales bacterium. Classification (GTDB taxonomy): domain Bacteria; phylum Actinomycetota; class Actinomycetes; order Mycobacteriales; family SCTD01; genus RYN-170. The sequence goes on from JAOPWI010000146.1 coordinate 6,887, forward strand.
GGGCGATCATGTGCAAGCCCCGGCTGCTCATGATCGACGAGGCCTCGCTGGGCCTGTCGCCCAAGCTGGCCCAGACGGTGTTCCAGGTCGTCAGCCAGATCAACGACGACGGCACGACCGTGATCATCGTGGAGCAGAACGTCGGCGTGCTGCCCTACGCCGACCAGGCGCTGATCATGGAGAAGGGCACGCTGACCTTCGACGGCCGCGGCGCCGAGCTCGAGGCGTCCGGCGAGCTGCGCAAGACCTATCTCGGCGAGAGCGAGCAGCCGGCATGACCACCCCACTCCCTGGAAGAGGTCCCATGAACCAGTTCAGCTTCGGCAAGCTCGGCGGCAGGGCCGGTCTCGTGCTCGCCGCCGTGGGCCTGCTCGCCATCGGCATGGGCTGGAACGGCGCCGCCGGACAGCTGTCGACGCTGGCGCAGGTGCCGTACCTGCTGTCCGGCGGCCTGATCGGCCTCTCGCTGGTCATCCTGGGTGCGGCGATGCTCATCGTGCAGAGCGCCCGCGAGGACCGCGCGCGCCTCGAGCTCAAGCTCGACGGGGTCATCGACACCCTGCTGGAGATCAGCGGCCCGGCCGCCGGCAAGCCCGCGCCGGCCGACCTGTCCGGGCTGGTCGTCGCGGGCAGCGCGAGCTACCACGTTCCGGGCTGCCGCCTGGTCGACGGCCGCGAGGAGACCGACTTCCTCACCCCGGCGGAGGCCCGCGCCCGCCAGCTCAAGGCCTGCCGGGTCTGCCAGCCGGACAGCGCCGGCAAGGACCTGACGATCCGCTAACGGCGCTGGCGGCCGCGGCGCGCGCGCAGGTAGTCGCTCACGACGTACTCGCCGAGCCGTGCCGGGTCGGGCTGGAACACCCGCCCCCCGTTGCGGCGGGCGATGCCGTCGACGAACTCGACCAGCCGCGGCTCGTCGTCCAGCAGGAACACGTTGATCGTGGCCCCGCGCCGGGTGATGCGCTCGACCTCGGCCATCGTCAGCTCCAGCGTCTCGGCGAGCGGCGGCCAGGAGAAGGCCGCGTAGCCGTCCCGGGTCAGGTGGGCGGTCGGCTCGCCGTCGGTCACGACGAGCACGACCGGCTCGCTGTCGGGGTGCTTGCCGAGGAACCGGCCGGCCATCATCAGGGCATGCTGCAGGTTGGTGCCCTGCACCCGCTGGGCGTCCAGGCCGGCGAGCTGCCCGGGCTGCAGCACCTGGGCGTAGTCGCTGAAGCCGATGACCTCGATCGCGTCCTGCGGGAACTGCGTCGTCACCAGGGCGTGCAGCGCGAGGGCCGTCTGCTTGGCGGCGCCCCAGGTGCCACGCAGCTCCATCGAGAACGACAGGTCGACCAGCAGGGCGACCGCCGCGGTGGTGCGCCGCTCGGTCTCGACCACCTCGAAGTCCTCGACCTTCAGGTGCACGGCGCGCGAGGCCGTCGCCCCGGAGGCGCGCAGCGCGGGGCTGCGCAGGACCGCGTTGCGGACCGTGCGCACCACGTCCAGGGGCTGCTCGTCGCCGAACTCCCACGCCCGGCTGGCCCCGGTGCGGTCGCCCGCGGCGCCGGCGTCCTGCACGTCGTGGCCGCCGCGCCCCTGGGCCGACAGCGAGCTGAAGACCCGGCGCAGGGCGGT
>JAOPWI010000149.1 GCA_025965755.1 Frankiales bacterium
CCTCGATCAGGTCGACCTCCGGCCGGGACAGGGTCGGCAGGAACCCCTGCAGAAAGGCGCTGTAGGTCTCGTTGACCATCCGCTGCGACTCCGCGGCGATCGTGTCGAAGACCAGCGAGCTCTTGCCCGAGCCGGAGACCCCGGTGAAGACCGTCAGCCGGCGCTTCGGAATCTCGACGCTGACGCCTCTGAGGTTGTTCTCCCGCGCGCCCTGTACCCGCAGAACGTCGTGCCGGTCGGCGGGGTGCGCGTTCTCGGGCGGGGCGGGGCTCATCGGCTCTCCGTGGGTGCGGCGTGCGGCCGGCGCCAGCATGGCTCAGGCCCGGGACAGGCCACCCGCTTTCGTGCGCCGACGCCGCCCGGCTGCTGTACTGCGGCCGGCGGGGACCGACCCGCCCCGACCCGAGGGGGACGCGTGCCCGCTGGAGACGCCAAGGCTGCCGGCTTCGACCCGCAGCGCCTGGACCGGATCGAGGAGCACCTGGTCCGCAGCTACGTCGGTCCCGGCAAGATCGCCGGCTGCCAGACGCTGGTCGCGCGGCACGGTGAGATCGCCTACCTCTCCTCGTCCGGCCTGGCCGACCGCGAGGCCGGCACCCCGGTCGCCGAGGACACCATCTGGCGGCTCTACTCCATGACCAAGCCGGTCACCGGCGTCGCGCTGCTCACGCTGTACGAGCGCGGGCTGTTCCAGCTGAGCGATCCGGTGCACCGGTTCCTGCCGTCCTGGCGCAACGTCACGGTGCGCGACGGCGACCGGCTGGTCGCGCCCGACCGCCCGCCGACGGTCCGTGACGTGATGATGCACATGTCGGGCATCGGCTACGCCCCCGACAACGGCGACCTGGTGCTGGAGGCCGGCGGCAACCTGCGCGCCCCGTGGCGGACGCTGCAGGAGCTCGCCGACGGGATCGCCGAGGCGCCGCTGCGCTTCCAGCCCGGAACGCAGTGGCTCTACTCGTACGGCATGGACATCTGCGCCCGGCTCGTCGAGGTGCTGTCCGGCATGGACTTCGACGACTACCTGACATCGGTCGTCTTCGAGCCGCTCGGCATGGTCGACACCGGCTTCTGGGTGCCCGAGGACAAGCGCAGCAGGTTCGCCGCCCTCTACGGGCGCGACAGCAGCAAGGAGCTGGTGCGGCTCGCGGGTCGGGGCTACGACAAGCGGCCGTCGATGCTCAACGGCGGCGGCGGGCTGGTCGGCACGACGGCCGACTACTTCCGGTTCGCGCAGATGCTCTGCAACGGCGGGGAGCTGAACGGCACCCGCATCCTGGGCCGCAAGACCGTCGAGCTCATGCGCACCAACCACCTGCCCGGCGGGGGGCAGCTGCGCGACTACGCACTTCCCGGCGGCTACGGCGAGGTCGGCTTCGACGGCATGGGCTTCGGGCTCACCGTGTCGGTCGGCCTGGGCCCGGCGGCGCAGCAGAGCGTCGGGTCGGCCGGCGAGTTCATGTGGGGCGGCGCGGCCTCGACCATCTTCTGGGTCGATCCCGTCGAGGACCTGGTGTGCGTGTTCATGACGCAGTTCATGCCGTCCGACACGTTCAACTTCCGCGGGCAGCTCAAGCCGCTGGTGTACGGCGCCCTGGACGACGACCGCCGCTAGAGGCGCTCCGGACCGTGACGCTCAGGAAGCCCGCACGGCGTTGCCGCCGCTGGCCTTCGCGCCGTACATGAGGGCGTCGGCCGTGGCGAAGAGCTGCTCGACCTGGGCGTCCCGGCGTTCGGGGGAGCACGGCGTGGCGCACGTGACGACGCCCAGGCTGGCGCGCACCCCGTCTGCACCGACCGCCGCCTCGAGCTGGCGCAACAGCCGCTCGGCGACCTCCAGCGCCCGGGCGGCGTGGGTGTCGGGCATGAGGATGGCGAACTCATCGCCACCCAGCCGGCTGACGCTGTCCGTCTCCCGTGCCGCGCTGGTCAGTGCCCGCGCGACGGCCACGAGAACGCGGTCCCCCTCGGCATGGCCCAGCTGGTCGTTCACCGTCTTGAAGCCGTCCAGGTCCAGCACGCACAGCGAGGCCGGCCGGTCGCTGTCGACCGTGGACAGCACCCGGCGCAGCCGCTGGGAGAACGCCCGCCGGTTCAACGCGCCGGTCAGCTCGTCGGTGTCGGCCAGCGTGTTCAGGCGCTGCGCCAGCAGGTGCTGCTGGTCGGTCATGTCCCACTGGTTGCGGGACGCCCAGGCGGTCATGCCGCTGAACAGCACCAGCACGGCCGCGACCACCGCGGGGTTGTTCGCCGGCTCGGGGTCCTGCAGCAGGATCATCAGGTAGGTGCCCACCATCAGCGCGCCCATGGCCACCACGCCCACCGGCGGGTAGGCGATCCCGGCGTACGCCAGCGTCAGCACGAGCAGCCAGACCAGCGGGCTGCTGCTGCCGCCGTCGAGCACCGTCACCACTGCGATCACCGCGGTGGTGAGCACGCTCCACCCGTAGAACAGCAGGGCGCCGCGGTGGTCGCGGGACCAGCGCTGCATCGGCAGGGCCAGCAGCGCAGGAGCGGCCAGCATGACCGCCGCGGCCAGGCCGCGGACGACGGCGGCGTGCGGGCGGTCCGCAACGATCGAGTAGAGGGCGACGACCAGCGCGCTGATCTCGGTCACCACCACGCCGACGCGCAGATGGCGGCACCAGAAGCGGGCGCGGTGCTCGTCGGCGGCCAGGGGCCGGGTGAACAGCCAGACCCACCGCGGGGGGCCGGCCACGGCGCTGCCCGGCTCGGCCGCCGGCGCCACGGCACGCTGGTGCCAGAGCGGGAGCGGGCGCCGGACGACGGTCATTCTCCAGCCCTCGGCAGGCGGACGCGGCTTCTGTAAGGCCGGTCGGCTCAGGGCGGCGCGGCAGACGCCCACGGCCGTACCCCCCTTGACGCAGCAAATGAACGACCGTTTGATACCGCCCATGGGCCGTGTGGCGGGAATCACACCGCAGCAGACGCAGGCGCGGCTGCTGCGGGCTGCCGCGGAGGTCTTCGCCGACCGCGGCTACGCCGGCACCCGGGTCGCGGACATCGCGCAGGCGGCTGGCCTGAGCAACGGCGCCCTGTACGCGCACTACGCGTCCAAGGCCGAGCTGCTCGTCGGGGCCTTGCGCCGGCACGGGCGCCAGCGCCTGACCGAGCTGTTCCGGGGTGAGGAGCACCGCTCCATCGGCTCGGTCCTGCTGCAGCTCGGGCGCACACTGCCCCGGCGTCGCGACGTCCGCGGCGAGCTGGTGGTCGAGGCCCTGGTGGCGGCCCGCCGCGACGAGGACGTCGCCCGGCTGGTCCGCACCCACCTGGCCGAGCGGGCCGACTGGCTCCAGGAGCTGGTCGAGGTGGGTCAGGCCGAGGGCGACCTCGACCCGGCGCTGCCCGCTGCGGCGGTCGCGCACCTGTGCCTGGTCCTGGGTCTGGGCAGCGCACTGGTCCCCTCGGACCTGCACGACGTGGACGGCGACGCGTGGAACGCGCTGCTCGTCCGGCTCATCGACGCACTGGGGCCGCAGACCGCGGCCCCCGGGAGAGGAACCACGTGAAGGTCCTGCTGGACTCCGGACGGTGCCAGGGGCACGGTCGCTGCTATGACCTCGCGCCGGAAGTCTTCGGCGAGGACGACGAGGGCTACGCCCGGGTGCACGGCGACGGGGTGGTCCTGCCCGACGCCGAGCGGGTGGCCACCCTGGCCGCCAAGAACTGCCCCGAGAACGCCATCGACCTGATCCAGGACAACGCCCTGCAGGGGGCCACGTCATGACCGTCGACGACCGCTTCGCCGATCTCGACTGGCACCGCGACGAGTACGGCGCGAGGGGTACCGCGCCGGTCACCGGGCCCGTCTCGGACTGGACCACCGACTTCTCCCACGTCGAGCCGGAGTGGTCGCAGAACCCCTATCCGATCCTGGACGACCTGCGGCAGCGGTGCCCGATCGCGCACACCGACCGCTTCGGCGGCGCCTGGCTGCCGACGACGTTCGAGGACGTCGCCGCGATCGCGCACGACACCGACGGCTTCTCCTCGCGCAGCATCATCATCAGCAACGTGCGGCCCCCGCTCGACATCGCCCCGGTCGGGGTCGCGCCGCCCATCTCGTCCGACCCGCCGTTCCACCACGGGGCGCGCAAGCTGCTGCTCACGGTCTTCACCCGGCAGGCCGTGAAGAAACTGGAGGACGCCACCCGCGCCTACTGCCACGAGCTGCTCGACCAGATGCAGGGCAGGGAGGTCGTCGACGCTGCGCAGGACTACGCCCAGCACATTCCCATGCGCGTCATCTCCGACATGCTCGGCTTCCCGCCGGAGGACGGCCCGAAGTTCGCCGTTTTCGTCCACAACGCGCTCGAGGGCATCAACCTGACGCCCGAGGAGCGGGTGGCCAAGTCCGCGCTGCTGACCGACTACCTGTACGCGCAGGTGCAGGACCACCTGGCCAACCCGCGCGACGACCTGACGACGTACCTGCTGGAGACCGAGGTCGACGGGCACAAGCTCGACCCCTTCCACGTCCTGGGCACGATGGCGCTGCTGCTCATCGCCGGCATCGACACCACGTGGAGCGCGATCGGCGCGTCGCTGTGGCACCTGGCCAAGACGCCGGCGGACCGCGAGCGGCTGGCGGCCGAGCCGCAGCTCATGGCCACCGCGACCGAGGAGCTCCTGCGCGCGTACGCACCCGTGACGATGGCCCGCCTGGTGAAGAAGGACATGCACTGGCACGGCGTCGACATGAAGGCCGACGACTGGGTGCTGCTGTCCTTCCCGTCGGCCAACCGCGATCCGGAGCGGTTCGAGCGGGCCGACGAGGTCGTGCTGGACCGCGAGGAGAACAGCCACGTGGCCTTCGGGCTGGGCATCCACCGCTGCGTCGGGTCGCACCTGGCCCGCATGGAGCTGCGGGTCGCGCTCGAGGTGTGGATGGAGCGGTTCCCGACGTTCAGCCTGGCGGACCCGGACGGCGTCGTGTGGTCGCTCGGCCAGGTGCGTGGCCCGCGGCACCTGCCGCTGCGCCTGGGCTGAGGGGCATGCGCGTTCCCGGGTTGCCGCGCAGGCCGACCTCCTCCTTCACCGCCTCCTCCTTCACCGCCTCCAGCGTCGACGGCTTCATCGCCGACCCCGAGGACTCGCTGTCGTGGCTGCTGACGCGGGACGTCGACGTCCACGGTCCGATGGGCTACCAGGCCTTTCTCGACCAGTCGGTCGGGGCGCTGGCGATGGGGTCCACCACCTACCGCTGGATTCTCGGGCACGAGCTCGCGGGCGGCCCGTCGCGCGACTGGCCGTACGCCCTGCCGACGTGGGTCTTCTCGACTCAGGAGCTTCCGCGGGCGCAGGGCGACCTGCGCGTCGTGCGCGGGGACGTCGCGGCGCATCACCCGGACATGCTCGCGGCGGCCGGCGACCGCGGCGTGTGGGTCGTCGGCGGGGGAGAGCTGGCCGGCCAGTTCGCCGACGCCGGCCTGCTCGACGAGCTCTGGGTGCAGTGGGCCCCGGTCGCGCTCGGCGCCGGCGCCCCGCTGCTGCCCCGGCGGGTCGAGCTGCGGCTCGAGGACGTCGTGCGCAACGGCGACTTCGCCTGCGCGCGCTACACCGTGCTGCCGCCGGTCGCGGGGGCGCAGCCCTGACCCGGGGAGTGGCCGACGTACCGTGGGAGAGGTGAGCGTCGCCCCGCTGCCGACCGTCGCCCTTCACGACCGCTTCGCCCGTGAGCTGGGGGAGATGGCTGTCGCCTGGCAGGCCGAGCCAGCGCCGCAGCCCCGGCTGCTGGCGCTCAACGCGCCACTGGCCGAGCAGCTGCGGCTGGACCCGGACTGGCTGCGCAGCGCGCAGGGACTGCGCTTTCTCGTCGGCAACGCGGTGCCCGAGGGCGCCCGCCCGGTGGCGCAGGCCTACTCCGGTCACCAGTTCGGCGGTTTCGTGCCGCGCCTCGGCGACGGCCGGGCGCTGCTGCTCGGCGAGCTGGTCGACGCCGACGGCCGGCTGCGCGACCTGCACCTCAAGGGCGCCGGGCGGACGCCGTTCGCCCGCGGTGGGGACGGCCTGGCCGCCGTCGGCCCGATGCTGCGCGAGCACCTCATCAGCGAGGCCATGCATGCCCTGGGCATCCCGACCACGCGGTCGCTCGCGGTCGTGGCGACGGGGCGCCCGGTGCAGCGGGAGACCGTGCTGCCGGGGGCGGTGCTGGCCCGGGTCGCCAGCAGCCACCTGCGCGTCGGCAGCTTCCAGTACGCCGCGGCCACCGGGAACCTCGAGCTGCTGCGGCGCCTCGCCGACCACGCGATCGCCCGCCACCATCCGGAGGCGGCGCAGGCCGACCACCCGTACCGCGCGCTGCTCGAGGCGGTGATCGCCGTGCAGGCGTCGCTGGTCTCCCGCTGGATGCTGGTCGGCTTCGTCCACGGGGTGATGAACACCGACAACATGACGATCTCCGGCGAGACGATCGACTACGGGCCGTGCGCGTTCCTGGACGCGTTCGACCCGGCCACGGTCTACAGCTCCATCGACCACGGCGGGCGCTATGCCTACGGCAACCAGCCGGTCGTCGCGGAGTGGAACCTCGCCCGGCTCGCCGAGGCCCTGCTGCCGCTCCTGCACGACGACGTCGAGCAGGCCGTCGCCCTCGCCACGGAGTCGCTCGGGGGCTTCCGACCGCAGTACGCCGCCGCCTGGTCGGCCGGCCTGCGCGCCAAGCTCGGCCTGCCCGACGGCCTGGACGGCGCAGTCGCCGGCCCGCTGGCGGAGGACCTGCTCCGGCAGCTGGAGCAGAGCCACGTCGACCACACGTCGCTGTTCCGGGTCCTGGCCGGGGCCGCCCGCGGCAACGCCGAGCCGGCCCGCGGGCTGTTCCTGGACCTGCCGGCGTTCGACGCCTGGACCGAGCGCTGGCGGGCGCTGGCGCCCGACCCGGACGCCATGGACCGGGTGAACCCGATCTACGTGCCGCGCAACCACCTGGTGGAGGAGGCGCTCACCGCGGCGACCGGCGGCGACCTGGCGCCGATGGAGGCGCTGCTGCAGGCCGTCCGCCAGCCGTACGCGCAGCGCCCCGGTCTCGAGCGCTACGCCGAGCCCGCGCCCCGGGACTTCGGCGACTACCGGACCTTCTGCGGCACCTGAGCCGGGCGGTCAGACCGCGGTCAGCACGCGCGACCGCTCGGCGGAGCGGTCACCGGCGGCAGCCGCCTCGCGGACCAGCCGGGCCAGCAGGGCCGGCTGGTCGGAGTGCGGCGCGTGCCCGGACCACGGCAGGTAGGCGAACGTCGAGCCCGCGATCATGGCGAGAAAGCGCGGCGTCTGCATGGGCGCGATCGGGTCCCACAGGCCCTGCGCCAGCGTGACCGGGCACCGGATCTCGGTGACCCCGAGCGGCACGTCCAGGAGCGCCGCCCACAGCAGCTGCTGCCAGAAGTCGGGGGAGGAGGCGAACCCGCGCTCGAGCGCCAGCAGCTCCGGCTCGCTGGCCTTCCACGGCTGGGCGCGCAGCCCGGTGAGCAGCAGCGTGCGGCTGATGCGGTGGCGGGCCAGCGCCGGGAACGCGGGCTTGAGCGCCCGCGTGACGAGCCGGGCGGTCCCGAGGGCCACCGCCTGGTAGACCCGCTCCGCGCCGAGGCTCGTGCCCGCCGGCGCCACCGCGACGACCGACCGGGCCCGGCCGCGCCGGGCCAGCTCCAGGGCGATCCGCCCGCCGAGGGAGTTGCCCAGGACGTGCACGGTCCCCAGGCCGCGCGCCTCGAGATCGGCCTCCACCGCGTCGGTGAGCGCGCCGATCGTGGGGCGCCCCGGCACGGGTGCGGACCCGCCATGGCCGGGCAGGTCGACGGCCAGCACGTCGAAGTCCGGGGTGAGGTGTCCGAGCAGGGTGGCCCAGTCCTGGCGGGCGCTGCCGATGCCATGGAGCAGCAGCAGGGGCTCGCCGGAGCCGGAGCGGGTGGCGGACAGGCGGGCCTCGGTCATGCCAGCGGGGTGCCCGGCCTGCCCCGACTGAACAGGCCGGTCGCCATGGCCTGCGTCACCCCGCCCCGGGCCGGGCCGGCCGGCGGCGCGGGCCCGCGGTGTTCACCGTCCCTGAACGCCCGGCCGCCCGGCGGCCGCGGGCCGCCAGCTCGCACGGCGAAGCGGTCAGGGACCTTCCGAGCGCACGATCGCCGTGCGAGAGTGCGAGGACGCGGGGTGACACAGGTCACCTCTCATCCGCAGGAGGTTCGTGTGGTCGAGGCACGCAACGCGCAGAGCGCAGTGGCAGACGTCGACGTGGTCGTGGTGGGAGCGGGCTTCTCCGGGCTCTACCTGCTGCACCGCCTGCGCTCGATGGGCCTGTCGGCGAAGGCCTTCGACGCGGCCGGCGACGTCGGTGGCACCTGGTACTGGAACCGCTACCCGGGAGCTCGCTGCGACATCCCGACGACGGACTACACGCTGACCTTCGACCCCGAGCTGGAGACCGCGTGGACCTGGTCGGAGAAGTACGCCGCGCAGCCGGAGATCCTGCGCTACGCGCAGTTCATCGCCGACCGCTACGACCTGCGCAAGGACATCCAGTTCCAGACCCGGATCGAGGGCGCGCAGTGGGACGACGCGGCCGGTCTCTGGCGGGTCAGGACCGACCAGGGTGAGCAGGTCAGCTGCCGCTACTACGTCATGGCGAGTGGCTGCCTCTCGCTGCCCAAGGCTCCCGAGATCAAGGGCGCCGAGCGCTTCACCGGCGACGTCTACTACACGAGCACCTGGCCGCACGACGGCGTCGACTTCACGGGCAAGCGCGTCGCCGTCATCGGCACCGGCTCCTCGGGCATCCAGTCCATCCCCCTCATCGGCGAGCAGGCCGCGCAGCTGACGGTCTTCCAGCGCACCGCCAACTTCTCGATTCCGGCCCGCAACGGCCCCGCGCCGCTGGACCGGCTGGCCGAGATCGCCGCCGACCGCGAGGCCTACCGCGAGGCGGCCAAGTGGTCCAAGGGCGGCATCCCGTTCGAGATCGCCGAGATCACCGGCGCCGCGGCCTCTCCGGAGGTCCGGCGCGAGCGCTTCGACAAGGCCTGGCAGGCCGGTGAGCTGTTCGCGATTCTCGGGGTGTTCGCCGACCAGGGCGTGAACGCCGACTCCAACGAGATCGTCGCCGAGATGATCCGCGAGAAGATCCGCGAGCGGGTCGAGGACCCCGAGGTCGCCGAGACGCTCTGCCCGAAGGACCACCCGCTCGGGACCAAGCGGCCGTGTCTGGACACCGGTTACTTCGAGACCTTCAACAAGCCCCACGTGCGCCTCGTCGACCTGCGCAAGACGCCGCTTGACACGGTCACGGAGCGGGGCATCGACACGATCACCGAGTCGATGGAGTTCGATGTCATCGTCTACGCCACCGGCTTCGACGCCATGACCGGGCCGCTGGTCAACGTCGACATCGCCGGCCGCAACGGCGTCACGCTCAAGGAGAAGTGGGCTGACGGCCCGCAGAGCTACCTGGGCCTGACCACCACCGGCTTTCCGAACTTCTTCGCCATCACCGGCCCGGGCAGCCCCTCGGTGCTGTCCAACATGGCGGTGTCCATCGAGCAGCACGTGGAGTACGTCACCGACCTCATCGGCTACATGCGGGACAAGGGCTTCGAGGTCGTCGAGCCGACGCCGACCGCCGAGTCCGGCTGGGACCAGCACGTCGCCGACGCCGCCAGCATCACCCTCTACACGCAGGCCAACTCCTGGTACATGGGGGCCAACGTCCCCGGCAAGCCGCGGGTGTTCTACCCCTACATCGGCGGCGTCGAGATCTACCGGGCCGCCTGCGAGGAGGTGAAGCAGAAGGACTACCTCGGCTTCCGCTTCACCGGTCCGGCCGGCGAGCAGTGCCACGACGGCAGGATCCGTCCCCTGCAGTACGACGTGATGCTGGTGCTGGACGCCATGGCGGCGATGGACCTGCCGCCGATCGAGTCGATGTCGGCCCCGGAGGCGCGCGGCTTCATGACCATGGTCAACGCCGAGCGACCGCCCGGCCCGCAGGTCGGCGAGGTCGTCGATGGCGTGCTGCCGGGCGCCGCCGGCAACCTGGACTACCGGCTCTACCGCCCGGCGACGCCCGGACCGCACCCGCTGGTCGCCTACTTCCACGGCGGCGGCTGGGTTCTCGGTGACACCCACTCCGACGACCCGCTGTGCCGCGACCTCTGTGACCGCAGCGGTGCCGTCATCGTGTCGGTCAACTACCGGCACGCCCCGGAGGACCGCTTCCCCGCTGCGGCCGACGACGCGTTCGCCGCGGTGACCTGGATCGCCGACAACGCGCTCGCGCTCGGCGGCATCCCGGGCCAGCTCGCGGTGGCCGGCTGGAGCGCAGGCGCCAACATCGCCACGGTGGCGTGCCACCTGGCCCGCGACGCGGGCGGGCCCCAGCTCCTGGGCCAGCTGCTGCTCACCCCGGTGACCGACAGCGACCAGAGCACCGCTTCCTACCGGGAGAACAGCGACGGCTACGTCCTGACCGCCGGTCTCATGCGCTGGTTCTGGGACCACTACGTCGACGAGGCGGACCGCACCGATCCGAAGGTCGCGCCACTGCGCGGCAACCTGGCGGACCTGCCGCCGGCGCTCATCGTCACGGCGGAGTTCGACCCGCTGCGTGATGAGGGGATGGCCTACGCCGAGGCGCTGCAGGCGGCGGGCAACGACGTGCTCCACGTCAAGGCCCGCGGCCACACGCACACCTCGGTGACCATGGTCGACGTCGTCCTGTCCGGCGCTCCGGTGCGCGAGGAGATGGCCGCCTGGCTGCGCACCCGCTTCCCGGCGCTGGTTCCGGCCTGACCCGCTCCCCGGTGGCGCCGTCCGGCGCCACCGGGGACCCGGTCAGAACTCCAGGACGAGCCGCCCGCGGGTGCCGCCGGCCTGCAGGACGCGGTGCGCCTCGGCGGCCTCGGCGGCCGGGAACGTGCGGGCGACACGCATGTCCAGGGCGCCCTTCTCGGCCAGCCGGCACAGCCGGTCGAGCTTCGCCTGCTCGGTGGCGTAGGTGTGCACCCAGACCTGCCGCAGCGTGATGCCGCGCTCCAGCTCGGCCGTGAACGGCCGGACCGCGGCGATCTGCCCGCCGTCGCGGATCGCGGGCAGAACGAGGGCCTCCTGCACCGAGCCGTCGGCGAGCGCGTCGACGCCGCCCGGCGCCAGCTCCCGCAGGCGCGCCGCCACGTCGTCGCCGCGCGGCACGACGACGTCCGCGCCCAGCCGGGTGACCAGCTCCCGGTCCCGGTCCGACGCGTCGGCCAGGACGCGCAGCCCGGCGTCCTTGGCCAGCTGGATGACCAGCCCGCCGTACGCCCCGGCGGCGCCGGTGACGGCCAGCGTCTGCCCGGGCGCGAGGGCCAGCATGTCCAGCGTCAGCTGAGCGGTGAGCCCGTTCATCGGCAGGGTCGCTGCCTCGGCGTGCGACGCGCCGCTGGGGGCGCGCGCCACCGAGCCGGCCGGCACGACGACCTGCTCGGCGTACGCCCCGCCGCGTGGGCCGGTCGGCAGCACGATGGCCACGACCGGGTCGCCGATCCTGAGGTCGCCGACGTCCGCACCCTCGCCCACGGCGTCCAGGACGCCGGCCGCCTCCATGCCCGCGACCCACGGCGGGCCGTGCTTGAGCAGCTTGCGGTACGCGCCGTTGCGCAGGTAGGTGTCGGTCGGGTTGACCGTGGCGGCGTGCACCCGCACCCGCACCTCACCCGGGCCGGGAACCGGCTCCGGCACCTCGACCAGCTCCAGAGCCTGCGGCCCGCCGAACTCGCGCACTCCCGCGACCTTCACTCATCCTCCACGCGTCGTCGTGCTCGGGGGCGGCCAGCGTGCAAACCGCCGTTCACAGGCAACATCGCACACGGGCGGGACAGACTGCCCCGTGGACAGCATCGCGCCGTACCAGGTGGTCGCCCGCAACATCGACCCGCAGGCGGACAACCGCATCCACGACGACGACGTGGCACAGCGCTTCGGCTTCGCCGGCGCGCTCGTGCCGGGTGTGGAGCTGTTCGCCTACGTGAGCTCACCGCTGGTCGCCGCGTGGGGTGCGGACTGGCTGTCCAGCGGCCGGCTCGCGCTGCGGTTCCGGCGGCCGGTGTACGACGGGGAGCGGGTGACCGTGCGCGTCGAGCCCGGCGAGGACGGCGCGTACGCCGTGTCGCTGGTCGGGCCGGACGGCACCGTGCGCTCCACCGGCAGCGCGTCGCTCGGTGCGTCCGGCTGGATCGACCTGTCGCGCTACGTCGAAGCGCCGCTGCCGCAGGTGCTCCGCGCCCCCGAGCCGGCGGCGATTCCCGACGGGCCGTGGGGCACCGTCACCGAGCCGGGCAGCCGGGAGGCGCTGGACGCGTACTGCGAGGCGGTGGCCGAGCCCCTTGCGCTGTACCGGGACGGCGTCGGGCACCCGGGGCTGCTGCTGCGGCTGGTCAACCGGGCTCTCATGCGCAACGTCGCCCTGGGGCCGTGGGTGCACACCGCCAGCAGCTGCCGCTGGCTGGACGTCACGAGGCTTCCCGCCGAGATGTCGGTCCGCAGCACGGTCACCGGCCGCTTCCGGCGCAACGGCCACGAGTACGTGCAGTACGACGCGCTGGTGCTCGCCGACGGCCGGCCGGTCGTGGAGGTCGCGCACGAGGCCATCTACTCACTCGCCGGCTGACCGGTGCGCGCCGGCGGTGCCGCCGCGAGGAGCCACCCGGGCGGCGCGGTGCGCCGGGCGGCTCAGCTGCGCGCC
>JAOPWI010000153.1 GCA_025965755.1 Frankiales bacterium
CGCGCGCAGCAGCGGCCCGGGGTCGGCCCGGGGCGTCGGGGAGGGGCCGGGGGCCGCGGCCGGCAGGACGGCGGGGTCGGCGCGCAGCGTGTACGCCGTGAACCCGCCGGCGCCCAGCGCCGTCGCGAGAACGGTCGCCAGCACCGCCCGACCCGCCCGCACGTCGCGCCTCTCCCGTCAGGGGCTCCCCCGGAGGAGGGCGCCGCACGTCGTACGGGACACTAGGCGCCCGACCGCACGACGAGGAGAGGCCCCACCTGTGGAGTTCGACGTCACCATCGAGATCCCGAAGGGGCAGCGCAACAAGTACGAGGTGGACCACACGACCGGCCGCATCCGGTTGGACCGCATGCTGTTCACCAGCACGCGCTACCCCTCGGACTACGGCTTCGTCGAGGACACGCTCGGCGGCGACGGCGACCCCCTGGACGCCCTCGTGCTGCTCGACGAGCCGACGTTCCCCGGCTGCCTGATTCGCTGCCGCACCATCGGCATGTTCCGGATGACCGACGAGGCCGGCCCGGACGAGAAGCTGCTCTGCGTTCCGGCGAACGACCCCCGCCAGGAGCACCTGCGCGACATCCACCACGTCAGCGAGTTCGACCGGCTGGAGATCCAGCACTTCTTCGAGGTCTACAAGGACCTCGAGCCCGGCAAGTCCGTCGAGGGCGCCGACTGGGTCGGCCGCACCGAGGCCGAGGCCGAGGTCGTGCGCAGCCAGAAGCGGTTCCTGGAGAACCCGCACGCCGTCGACCACGTCGGCGACCCCGACGCCAAGCCGGAGAGCAAGAAGGTCGTCTCCTAGAGGATGGCTGCGCCGTACATCTCGCCGAGCGGGTCGGAGATGATCTCCAGGCGCGCGCCGTCGGGGTCCCGGAAGTAGATCGACGTCCCGCTCTCGTGGACGTGCTCGACCCCCGCGGCGGTGAGGTTGTGGTGCAGGCTGGCCCAGCGCTCCGGCTCCACCGAGATGGCCAGGTGGTGCAGCCCGCCCAGCACCTCGGCGTACGGGCCGAGGTCGAGCCCGGGGAGGTCGAAGAAGGCCAGCCCGTTGCCGTTGCCGAGGTCGAAGAAGAAGTGCGTGGACCCCGGATAGTCGCGGTTGTCCATCATCTCGGTCAACGGGAACTCGAGCACCTCCTGGTAGAAGCGCACGGTCGTCTCGACGTCGGCGCACAGCAGGGCGGCGTGGTGGATGCCGCGGGCGGAGCTGGCCGGCCGCTCGCCGGCGGGCCGCAGGTGGTGGGCGGCGATCTGCTCGCGGCGCAGCGCCAGGGCCTCGGGGTGCGGTGCGGTCATGGCGGAACCGTAGAGGAGGCGCCGTGGACGCGGTGAGCGTTCCCGACCTGCTCGCGCTGTGCGCGTTCGCCTTCTTCGCCGGCGCCCTGGACGCCGTCGTCGGCGGCGGCGGCCTGATCCAGCTGCCCGCGCTGCTGATCGTGCTGCCGGCGGTCCCGGTGGTGTCCCTGCTGGGCACCAACAAGCTGGCCTCCGTCGTCGGGACCGCGTCGGCGGCCGTGACGTACGCCCGGCGGGTGCAGGTCGACCGGCCGCAGGCCGTCGCGATGGCCGCAGCGGCGTTCGTCGGGTCGGGGCTGGGGGCGCTGCTGGCGACCCGGGCCGACAGCGAGGTGCTGCGCCCGGTCGTGCTCGTGGCGCTGCTCGCGGTGCTCGCCTACACGGTCCGCCGGCCCGCGCTCGGAGAGCTGGAAGCGCTGCGCTTGACCCCGCGGGTGCAGCGGGCCGTGGCGGTGCTGGGAGGTGCCCTCATCGGCCTGTACGACGGGTTCGTCGGCCCGGGCACCGGCAGCTTCCTGGTGTTCCTGCTGGTCGGCGGGGTCGGGCTGTCGTTCCTGCACGCCAGCGCGACGGCCAAGGTCGTCAACACCTGCACCAACCTGGCCGCGCTGCTGCTGTTCGCCGCCGGCGGCCACGTGCTGTGGGCGCTGGGCGCGGCCATGGCCGTCAGCAACCTGGCGGGCAGCCAGGTCGGCGCGCGCCTCGCCCTGGCCCGGGGCAGCGCCTGGGTCCGGCGGGTCTTCGTGGTCGTGGTGTCGGTGCTGATCGCGCGGCTGGCCTACGACCTGGTGCGCTGATCCGCCGGCGCCGCCCGAGGCGGCGGCGGGACGACCCGGCCCGGCTCCAGGGCCGCCGGCACGTCGGCCAGCTCCAGCGGGCGGGACACGTACCAGCCCTGCACGAGGTCGCAGCCGGCGGCGAGCACCGCGGCGTGCTGCACCTCGTCCTGCACGCCCTCCGCGACGACCTGCGCCCCGAGCGCCGCGGCCAGCTCGACGGTGGCCCGCACGATCGCCGCGTCCAGCGGCGAGGTGGCCACCCCGAGAATGAAGCTGCGATCGATCTTGACCACGTCGACCGGCAGGTCACGCAGGTGTGACAGCGAGGAGTAGCCGGAGCCGAAGTCGTCCAGCGCCACCTTGACGCCCAGCGCGCGCAGCTGCCCCAGCACCGTGGAAGCGACCTGCGGCTTGTCCACGACGGCGGTCTCGGTGAGCTCGATGGCCAGCCGGCGGGGCGGGAGCCCGGCCCGCCCGCAGGCCGCGAGGACGTCCGCGACCAGGCTCTCGTCGGCGAGACTGCCGGGGGTCAGGTTGACCGAGATGCGCACCCGCCCGGCGGACGGGCCCCAGCTCGCCGCCGCCTGGCAGGCGTGCTCGAGCACCCAGCGGTCCAGCTCGGGCAGCATGCGCAGGCCCTCCGCCAGGGACAGGACCGCCTCGGGCATCAGCGGCCCGCCGCTGGAGCTGTCCCAGCGCAGCAGCGCCTCGACGGCGTCGATGCGGCCGGTCGCGGCGTCCGCGATCGGCTGGAACACCAGCCGCAGGCCGCCGTCGCCGGCCAGCGCGGCCTTGAGCTCGGCCTGCAGGCGGCGCCGCCGCTCGTCGCGATCGCGCAGCCCCGGGTCGAAGACGACGCAGCGGTCGCGGCCGCTGGCCTTGGCGGCATACAGGGCGGTGTCGGCGTCGCGCAGCAGCACGCTGGCCGTGGCGCCGTCGCCGGAGCGGCCGAGGGCCAGGCCGACGCTGCCCCGGATGTCGACGGTCACCTCGTCGAGCCGGACCGGCCGGCGCAGCGCCTCGAGCACCCGCTCGGCCACCTGGCGCGCCTGCGCCTCGTCGCCCAGACCGCGGCAGCACAGCACGAACTCGTCGCCGCCGATGCGCGCCAGCAGGTCGCCCGGCCGGCGCACGTGGTCCAGCCGCCCGGCGACGGCCCGCAGCAGCGCGTCGCCGGCGTCGTGGCCCAGGCTGTCGTTCACCTCCTTGAAGCCGTCGAGGTCCAGGAACAGCACGGCCACCTCGCGCCCCGGGTCCTGCAGGGCGGCGGCCAGCTCGCGGTGCAGCAGGGTGCGGTTGGGCAACCCGGTCAGCGCGTCGACATGGGCCTGGCGCTCCAGGTCCGCGGTCGCCTTGCGCTCGGCGGTGACGTCCTCGAGCATGCCGATGGCGTACGAGGGGCGCTCGTCGCGCTGCACCACGGTCAGGCTGAGCTGGCAGTCCAGCGCCGCATCGTCGCGCGTGCGCACCCGCACCTCGGCCCGCACCTGGCTGCCGGCCTGCCGGCTCAGCACCGCGACCACCTCGGCGGCCACCGCGCCATCGCGCGGGTCGAGCAGGGCCAGCAGGTGCAGCCCGCGCAGCTGCCCCTCCGTACGGCCGAGCAGCCGCTGGCAGGCCGGGTTGGTGTGCAGGACCAGCCCGTCGCGGGAGACGACCAGCTGGGGCACCGGCCCGTGCTCGAAGACCTCGCGCAGAACCTCCGCGCTGGCCTGCAGGTCGCGGTCCAGCTCGGTGCGCTCGCGTCGCGCGCTCTCCCGGGACAGGCACCAGGCTGCCCCGGCCGCCGCGGCGGCGGCCAGCGCGGCGAGCACAGCGGTGGCGCTCGCCGGAAGCGTCGAGGCCAGCCAGCCGAGCAGCACCAGCAGGCCAGCGGCGACCCCGGTGGCCGCCAGCCGGGCTCCCCGGGCGGACGGGCGTGACCCGGCTGGGGGCAGGCCGAAGCCGTCCGGGTGCTCCCGCCGGTCGCGGCCGCCGCGCATGTCCCTACCTTGTCCGACCTGCCCCGTCCTGTCCCTGGCCTGTCCGGGTGGTCCCCACTGGCTCGCCCGGGTCGTCGCCCACAGCTCCGCCCGCACCTGTGCCCGCACCTCCGCCCGCAGCGGGGCCCGCACCTCCGCCCGCACCTCCGCCCGCAGCGGGCCCGGCCCCGGCACCCTGAGCTGGCGCACCCGACGCGCTACTGGGCCGAGCCCGCAGGGCCGGCCTGCCGGACGGTGTTGCGGCCGGCCGCCT
>JAOPWI010000168.1 GCA_025965755.1 Frankiales bacterium
CCACGGACGCCAGTTTCGTCCGGCTGGCGATCTATGGCGCCCTGCTGGTCCTCTTGATGGCCTTCCGTCCGTCGGGCCTGTTCCCGGAGTTTCGACGCACCACCCGCATCGCCCGTGGCCCGACCGGCGGGGCCGCATCGACTCGCGCCGGGGACCGCCCCGGCCCGGCAGGGAGAACCCCTGTGCCCCGTCAGCCCAGCAGCGGGTCCACGACGTTGCAGCGAGCACCGGCCCGGGCGGCCGCCACCGCCTCGGGGGGCGCTGACGACAGTTCACGGGCGCAGAGCAGAGCGGTGGCCGCCCCCGCCGCGGCAACGACCGCCGTAGCAGCGGACGCCCCGGCGACAGGCATCCTCACCGTGACGGGGCTCCACAAAAGCTTCGGTGGCATCAAGGCGGTGCAGGGCGTTGATCTGGTCCTCCCTGCAGGAGAGGTCACCGCCCTCATCGGTCCCAACGGCGCCGGCAAGAGCACCATTTTCGGTCTGATCACCGGGTTCATCGCTCCGGACAAGGGCGACGTCCGGCTGCGCGGTCAGGACATCCTGGGCAAGAGCCCGCAGGAGATCTCGCGTCTGGGCATGGTGCGGTCGTTTCAGGACGTCCGCCTGTTCCGGCGTATGACGGTACTTGAGAACGCGATGTTCGGCGTCCCCGGCAACGTCGGGGTGCGCCTCGGGACGCTCCTGGTCAACCCCGTCGCTGCGGACCGCGCCGAGCGCCGAGCACGCGATACGGCCATGGAGGCTCTGGAGACCGTCGGACTGGCCGACAAGGCGGACCTGGTCGCCGGTGGACTCGGCCACGGAGAGCAAAAGCTCGCGGCCATCGCCCGCATCCTGGCGACCGGAGCGGAGGTGATGCTGCTCGACGAGCCGACGAGCGGAGTTGATCCCCGGTGGGTCGAACGCGTCGCCGAGACGATCCGCGGTCTGCCACAACTGGGCAAGACCGTATGCATCGTCGAGCACAACTTGGGATTTCTGGAGCAGATCGGTGCGCCCTGCTACTTCCTGGAGGCCGGTGTGGTCCGCAAGAAGGGCACCCTGCGTGACCTCATGGCGGACGCCGAACTCCGCCAAGCCTACTTCGGAGTGTGACCGTGACACGGCAAGCGACCAGCGGAGGGGCCATGGCCGACGTGAGCCGTTCCGGCGAGTGCGTCTTCGCGCTGCGCAACCTCCGGGCGGGCTACGTCGGAGAGGCCGTCGTCCACGACGTGTCGCTCGACCTGCACGCTGGGAGAATCACCACCCTGTTCGGACACAACGGTGCCGGCAAGACCACGACGATGAAGGCCGCGGCCGGTCTGCTGCCGATGCTCGGGGGCCGCCTGGAGCTCTTCGGGGTTGACGTCACCAGCAGGGGCTCCAGCCACCGAGTGGCGAAGGGCCTGTTCTACCTCGGACAGGAACGAGCGGTGTTCGGCAAGCTCTCCGTGCGCGACAACCTCACCCTCGGCGCCGCTCTCGTCAAGAGCCGGTCGGTCATCGCCGAACGCATCGAACAGGTGGTTGCGCTGTTTCCCATTCTGGCTGAACGCATGAACCAGACGGCCGGCTCGATGAGCGGGGGTCAACAGCGGATGCTGGCTCTAGGCATCGCACGGATGGCCGGTGCCCGGGTCCTCATGCTGGATGAGCCGTCCCTGGGTTTGTCACCGATCATCAACCAACGGCTCCTGGACGCCACCCAGCAGCTGGCGCGCGAACAGGGTATTGCCGTGCTCCTCGTCGAGCAGACGATCGGCCAGGCCCTCCAGTACGCCGACCACGTCTACGTCATGCGCAGCGGTTCTGTCGTCGCGGAGCACACCGGCGACGAGGCCCGGGCACGCGAGGACTGGTGGGAGGTGTTCTGATGGCAGAGCCGGGGCAAGCGGTCCGGTTGCCGGGTGTGGACGCCGAGCGCGTAAGCGCCTGGGTGCTGGACAGCGTTGCGGGGCTGGACCCGCCCCTGTCCTTCAGCTTCATCTCCGGCGGTCGCTCCAACCTGACCTACCGGGTGGACGACGCGGCGGGACGCAGCCTGGTCCTGCGCCGGCCGCCGATGGGCAATGTCCTCGCCACGGCCCACGACATGTCACGTGAGTGGCGGGTGATGTCAGCGCTGCAAGGTACGGCGGTGCCGGTGCCTGCCACGCTGGCCATCTGTCAGGACCACGCGGTGACCGGCGCCGACTTCTACCTGATGGGCCATGTCGACGGCCACGTCGTCGCGACCGTCGCGGATGCCGAGGTGCTGAGCGGACCCGCGCGGCAGGCGGCCGGCTTCGACCTTGTGCGGGTCATGGCGCTGCTCCACGACGTCGAGCCCGACGCGGTCGGCCTCACCGGCTTCGGCCGGCGTGAGTCCTACCTCGAGCGCCAGCTGTACCGCTGGCAGCGGCAGCTCGACGCCAGCCGCAGCCGAGACCTGCCGGCCGTCGACGAGCTTTCGACGCGACTGTCCGCAGCGCTGCCCGCTCAGCAGCGCACCGGCATCGTGCACGGTGACTTCCGACTGGGCAACGTGATCGTGGACGGTGCCGGCCAGCTCCTGGCCGTCCTTGACTGGGAGCTGTGCACCCTCGGCGACCCCCTGGCCGACCTCGGCTGGTTGCTCTCCTCGTGGACCGAGCCGGGCGACTCCGTCTCCAGCACGGTCTCCCCCAGCATGGCCGGAGGCTTTCCCACGGCCGCGGAGCTGGCCGCTGCCTACGCGGCGTCCTCGGGGCTCGACCTCAGCGATCTCGAGTACTACATCGCCTTCGCCCACTGGCGCAGCATCTGCATCTCCGAGGGCGTGTACTCCCGGTACCGCGCCGGCGTCATGGGCGATGACGACTTCCCGGTGACGGAATTCGGCGACCAGATCATCGCGCGGGCGCAGTACGCGCTCGACCGGCTCCGCACGCGAGAAGACCCTGCCGCCGCCCGCCGCCGCCGCATCCCGTGAGCCAGCCGGACTCGACGACCTCTTCCCGGCCGCCACAGCGGCCGGCCTTCCGCTAGCCCGCGCCTGCTTTCCCCTGCACTGTGCGGCTCGTCGCTTGTGGCGCGCCCTCCACCCAGACGATTCGAGGACCGCCATGCCGCAGGACCTGCTCGTGACGCACCACGGTGACGTGACCGTCGTCGTCATCAACCGGCCGGAGGCGCGCAACGCACTCAGCCGACGGGCCTACGACGAGCTGGAGAACGTCGTGCGCACCAGCACCGCCCGCTGCCTTGTCCTGTCCGGAACGGATCCGGCCTTCTGCTCGGGTGACGACGTACGGGAGATCATGGGTGGCGGCGACGGCACACCGGGGGAGCGCCTGACGACGAGCCCGCGCCTGACGCCAGCCGCGGACGCGCTGCTCCACACCAACATCCCGGTCATCGCGGCGGTGAACGGAGCCGCCGTCGGTTGGGGCATGGAGCTGGCGGTCATGGCGGACCTGCGGGTCGCCTCCGACCGGGCGCGGTTCGGCGAACTGTTCGTCAAGCGCGGGCTGTGCTCGGACGTCCCGGGCCTGGGACGGCTCACGCAGCTCGTCGGACGGGAGAAGGCGGCCGAGCTGCTGTTCACCGGCGAGGTCATCGACGCCACGGAGGCGCTCCGGATCGGCCTGGTCGGTCGCGTCGTGCCGCACGAGGAGCTCCTGCCGGCAGCGATGCAGCTGGCTCAGAGGATCGCGGCGAACCCACCGCTCGCCGTGCAAGCGCTGAAGGCGGGGCTGCGCGAGGCCCTGGACCCGGACTGGAACGACTTGGGCGTCTGGGTCAGCGGCACGCTCGGGCGGCTGTTCACGACGCAGGACCACCGTGAGGGGGTCCGCTCCTTCCTGGAGCGCCGTGAGCCGGTTTTCGTCGGGTCCTGAGCCGGCCACCTGCCCGCATGCCACCGCGGATCCGGTACGCCGCAGCTGGGCGGAGCCGACGGCCCGAACCCGATTGGAGGAAGGGATGACACAGACGGAGCCCTGCGCTGGCACGCCCCTCTCGTGGCTCGAGGCGCAGCTGCAGGCGGAGGCTGCTGCCGGCCAGCGCTCCTACCGCCGGACCTTGCTGGAGTCGTCGCTGTTCGACGGAGTGCCCGCAGCGACCGTCGACCGCCTGCTCCCCTCGGTCAGCTTCCGGGTCCTCGCGGACCACGCCGTGCTCTTCCGGCAGGGGGAGCCCGGTGAGGCGCTCTGGGTGCTGCTGCACGGCACCGTCGCCCTGCTGACCGGTCCAGACAGCAGCCCAAGGCTCGTCGGTGTTCTCCACCAGGGGGCGGTCTTCGGTGAGGTGGCGCTCCTCGACTCCGGCCCCCGGGCCGTCACCGCGGTGGCGGCCAGCACGGTCCACGTCGCGGAGGTGGACCGCGAGACGGTGCTGCGCTGGGTGACCGACGTTCCGGCGATCGGGCTGCGGCTGCTGTCGCTGCTCGCGGGGCGGCTGCGCCGGACCTACGACGTTCCCCGCCTGCCGGGCGCGGGGGTGGACATCCGGCTGGCCGGCCTGCTGGTCGAGCTCGCCGACCGCCACGGGTCTCAGGGACGCCGTGGCCTGCACGTCGACCATCAACTGAGCCAGGAGCAGCTCGCCCAGCTGATCGGGACGACGCGGGAGTCCGTGAACAAGGTGCTGGCCCAGTTCGTCGACCGGGGATGGCTCATCACCGATCGCCGCCGCCTCGTCATCCGTGACCTGGCCGCACTCCGGCGGCGCGCCGGTGCAGAGCAACCGGTCACGGCGGCGCCGCCCCCACCGTGCCCGGGCGCCGCTGTCACGGTCGTGGCTCACCGGGCAGGCCAGGGTGGTGGCGCGGAGCGCTGGGCCGGGCCGGCGACGGAGGCGTCATGACGGTCGACGCCGGGGGTGGAGACGGCCACGCCGGACCCGCAGATCCCGGGCCGCGCCACGTCAGGCGAGGGCGCACCCGGCGTGAGCGCCTCAGCGATGCGCCGGCGGCGACGGGCAGCGGCAGCCCGTGAGGGGGTCCCTTTCCGGAGGGGGACCCGCGGTCAGGGCGCCGGCAGGACCCCGTCCAGGCTGTAGAAGCGCAGGGCCGCTCCGGCGAACAGCTCGCGTTTGTCGTCCGCGGAGGCGCCGGCCGCCAGGCGCTTGAAGGCGTTCCACAGCGTCGGGTAGTCGGCGCCCCACCGATCGACCGGGAAGTTGCTCTCGAACATGGCGCGCCCGGGGCCGAAGGCCTCGATGCACGTCTCGATGTACGGGCGCCACAGGTCGGCGAGCACGTCGGACGTCGGGCGGCTGGCCGGCGACAGACCGGGAAATCCCGGGAACGGCATCCCCAGCCCACCGAGCTTCACCATCACGTTGGGGCAGGAGGCGAGGTCGCGGATGGCGTCGCGCCACACGTCGAACCGCTCGTCGAGGCGGCCGGCGTAGGCGCCGATGCCCAGCGGTGTCCCGACGTGGTCGAGCACGATCGGCGTGTCCGGGAAGGCCCTGGCCAAGTCGGCCACCTCGCCGATCTGCGGTTCCAGCACCCACGCGTCGAACGTCAGCCCGAGCCGTCCGAGGTGGGCGAAGCCGGTGCGGAAGGCGGCGTCTGCGTACAGCCCGGCGGGCGCGTGGGCCAGCGGCCCGAGCACGTTGCCGTCGGGGTCGTGCGCGCCGATATGCCGGATGCCGCGGAAGCGACCGTTGCCGGCCGCGATCTGCGCGTCGAGGACGGCGGCCGCACCGTCGCCGCGCGTCAGGTCGGCGTGGCCGACGATGCCGGCGCAGGCACGGAAGGGGCCGTAGAGCCCGCTGGCGGACCGGGCCGCGGTGCCGTTGACGAACTCGACCTCACCGACCGGCTGCAGCTCGGGGGGGCCGTCGGCACGGTAGAAGGCGCCGCACTGGACGTACACGGTGCCCACGACGTTGTGGCCGGACCTGCTGTCGGTCAGCAGCTCCTCGAACAGGTAGCGCGGCGTGGTCCGCACGATCGACCCGAACGGGTGCGTGATCGCGGGCATGGAGTTCAGAAGGGGTTCGCGGTCCCACAGGTGGTGATGCGGATCCACGATCGGCAGCTCAGGTTCCAGGATCTGCTCCGTCATGCGCGCTGCTCCCTCGTGTTGCCCGGCAAGGCTGGCGCACCGTACGTCAGGAGCCGGCTCACCGATCCAGAAGTGCGCTGCCCGGCCAGCTGCCGGTCTCGACGAGCTCCTCGATGAGCGCCAGCAGGTCGGCGACGACGGCGTCGACGGCCGGTGGCGTACGGGTGCGCTGAGGCAGGGCCAGGACGATCGAACGCGAGATCTCCGGCGCCGTCACGGGGGCGGCGCTGAGCGTTCCGCGCAGGACGTCGGCAGACGCCCCGATGCTCGGCAGGATCGTCCAGCCGTGACCGGCGAGGACCAGCTTCTTCTGCACGTGCAGCGAGTTGGTCTCCGCGGCGACATGCATGTCCACCTGCGCCCGGGCCGCCGCCGCGTCGATGAGGGTCCGCAGGCCGTGTCCGGTGGCCGGCATGACCAGCGGGTGCTGCGCCACCTGCGCGAAGGGGATCGGTGTGTGCTCGGCCAGCCCGGCGCCCGCAGGTGCGACTGCCCACAGGCTCTCGCGCAGGATCGGGCGGGCGCGCAGGCCGGCGGTGCTGCGCAGGTTGTAGAGCAGGGACAGGTCGACGTCGCCCTGGTCCAGCCACTGCTGCAGGTGGCCGGAGTACGCCGTCACCAGACGCAGCCGGACCCCGGGGTAGCGGGTCGCGATCCGCGTGACGAGCGGCTCGGCCAGCAGGTCCGAGACGCTTTCCAGGAGCCCGACGGTGACGATGCCGGTGAGGTGGTCGGGCGCCGGCGTGACCTCCGCCCTGGCGCGTTCCAGTTCGTTGAGCGCCCGGCGGGCCCGGTCCACCAGTGCCTGGCCGGCGGCCGTCACCTGCATGCCGTGGCGGGTCCGCTCGAACAGTGCGACGCCGAGCTCCTCCTCCAGGCTGGAGATCTGCCGGCTCACGGCCGGCTGCACCATGTGCAGCCGCTCGGCGGCGCGCGTGACGCTCCCGCTGTCGGCCACCGTGACCACGGCCGTCAGCTGTCGCAGATCCACCGCCGGCTCCGCTCCATGCCAGGTGGCGATACGGGCATCACCGATCGGCATTGTACGGGCCCAGTGATCACTGCCCATCATGCGCCGGTGACCACCACGCCGCTCCTGGAGATCAGCGACGACGAGGTCGAGGTGGTGGCGCTCGTCCGGCAGTTCGTCGAGGACAAGGTCCGTCCCGTCGCCCGCGAGCTGGACCACACGGACACCTACCCGGGGCAGCTCATCGAGCAGATGAAGCAGATGGGCATCTTCGGGCTGGCCATCCCGGAGCCCTGGGGGGACGCGCAGGTGTCGACCCCCTGCTACGCCGCCGTCACGGCCGAGCTGGCGCGCGGCTGGATGAGCCTGGCCGGCGCGATGGGCGGCCACACGGTCGTCGCGAAGCTCCTGCTGGCCTACGGCACGGACGCGCAGAAGGACGCCTACCTTCCTCGCATGGCCACCGGCGAGGTCCGGGCCACGATGGCGCTGACCGAGCCGGGCGGCGGCTCGGACCTGCAGGCCATGCGCACCACCGCCCGGCTCGACGGCGATGAGTACGTCGTCAACGGGTCGAAGACCTGGATCACCAACGCCCGGCACTCCAGCCTCATCGCGCTGATGTGCAAGACCGACCCGGCGGCGCGGCCCGCGCACAAGGGCGTGAGCATCCTGCTGGTCGAGAAGGGACCGGGCTTCACCCTCTCGCGCGACCTGCCCAAGCTGGGTTACAAGGGCGTCGAGAGCTGCGAGCTGGCCTTTGACGACTTCCGGGTTCCGGCCTCGACGCTGCTGGGCGGCGTGCCTGGGGAGGGGTTCCCCCAGATGATGCGGGGCCTGGAGATCGGGCGCATCCAGGTGGCCAGCCGGGCTCTGGGTGTCGGGCAGGCCGCGCTCGATGACTCGGTGCGCTACGCGCAGGAGCGCGAGAGCTTCGGCAAGCAGATCTGGGAGCACCAGTCCGTCGGCAACTATCTGGCCGACATGGTGACGAGCCTGACCGCGGCTCGCCAGCTCATCATGTACGCCGCCCGCTGCTACGACTCCGGCCGGCGCGCGGACATGGAGGCCGGCATGGCCAAGCTGTTCGCGTCCGAGACCGCCATGAAGATCGCCCTGGACGCCGTCCGGATCCACGGCGGCTACGGGTACTCGACCGAGTTCGACGTGGAGCGCTACTTCCGGGACGCACCGCTGATGATCGTGGGAGAGGGAACCAACGAGATCCAGCGCAACGTCATCGCGCGTCAGCTGGTGAAGCGCAATCCGGTGGTCCGGTGAACGGGGCCACCTGGCTGTTCGTGCCCGGTGACCGTCCCGACCGGTTCGCGAAGGCGGCCGCGGCCGGCGCCGACGAGATCATCCTGGACCTGGAGGACGCGGTCGTGCCGGCCTCCAAGCCGGCCGCGCGCGACGCTGCGGTCGCCTGGCTGTCCGCGGCCGGCAGCGCCTGGGTCCGGGTCAACGCCCCGACCACCTCCTGGTACGACGCGGACGTCACGGCGCTGCTGTCGTGCCCAGGCGTCAGGGGGCTCGTCGTTCCCAAGGCGGAGGACCCGGAGCCGCTGGCGGAGCTCGGTCGCCGCCTGCGGCCCGGTCAGCGCCTGGTCGCCCTCGTGGAGACAGCACGCGGAGTGGCCGACGTTCGGGCCGTCGCGGCCTGCCCCGCCGTCAGCCGGCTGGCGTTCGGCGCCATCGACTTCGCCCTGGACATCGACGCCCAGGAGGACGACACCTCGCTCCTGCTCGCGCGGTCCAGCCTGGTGCTGGCCTCCCGGGTCGCCGGCATCGCGCCACCGCTCGACGGGGTCACCACCGACGTCGCCGACCCGTCCGCCGCGGGCGCTGACGCCCGGCGCGCGCGGGCCCTCGGCTTCGGCGGCAAGCTGTGCATCCATCCCAGCCAGATCGAGCCGGTCGGCCGGGAGTTCCGGCCCACGCAGGCGGACGTCGCCTGGGCCCGGGCGGTGCTGTCCGGTGCGGGCGCGGCGGCCGGGGCCTCCACCGGCAGCGACGGTCACATGATCGACAAGCCGGTCCGTGACCGCGCGCGGCGGATCCTCGAGCGAGCGGGAGAGGGTCCCGATGCAGCCGCTTGAGGGCATCACCGTCGTGTCGCTCGAGCAGGCGGTCGCGGGCCCGTTCGCCAGCCGCCACCTGGCCGACCTCGGCGCCCGGGTCATCAAGGTCGAGCGCCCTGCGGTGGGCGACTTCGCCCGGCACTACGACCGCACCGTGCGGGGCGAGTCGAGCTACTTCGTGTGGCTCAATCGTGGCAAGGAGAGCATCGAGCTCGACCTCAAGGACGCGCAGGATCGCGCCCTGCTGGAGGCGATGATCGGTTCGGCCGACGTGTTCCTGCAGAACCTGCTCCCGGGAGCCGTGGAGCGGCTGGGCCTGGATGCCTCGACGCTGCGCGCCCGACGGCCTGAGCTCGTGCACTGCTCCATCTCCGGCTACGGCGCCGACGGGCCGTACCGGGCGAAGAAGGCGTACGACCTGCTGCTGCAGTGCGAGACCGGCCTGCTGCACACGACCGGTACGCCGGAGGCGCCTGCCAAGGTCGGGATCTCCGTCGCCGACATCGCGACCGGCATGTACGCGTACTCGGGCATCCTGTGCGCGCTCTACGAGCGTTCCCGCACGGGCATCGGCAGCACCCTCGAGGTGTCGATGATCGACGCGCTCGGGGAGTGGATGAGCCAGCCGGTCTACTACGCGTCCTACGGCGGCTCGCCGTCACCGCGGTCCGGCGACCGGCACGCGACCATCGCCCCGTACGGGCCGTACGCCGTGGGGGACAGCGGGACCGTGTTCCTCGCCGTGCAGAACGAGCGCGAGTGGGCGGCGCTGTGCCGTGACGTGCTGGGACGCCCCGACCTGGTGCACGACCCGAGGTACGCCGACAACACCGAGCGCGTCCGGCACGACAGCGCGCTGACCGCCGTCATCGAGGCCGCCTTCGCCGGCGAGACGGTCGAGCGCGTCGTGGACCGGCTGGACGCGGCGGCGGTGGCCAGCGCGCAGGTGCGCAGCCCGGCGGAGTTGCCGTCGCATCCCCAGTTGCTGGCGCGCCGGCGCTGGCGGGAGGTGGGTTCGCCTGGCGGCCCGATCCGGGCGCTGCTCCCGCCCGTGACGGTGCCCGACCGCGAGCCGGTGATGGGCGACGTGCCGGCCCTCGGCGCCGACAACCGGGCGCTCCGGGCGGAGTTCGCGCCGTGACGGACCGGGTGGAGCGGACCGAGCTCGTCCAGCCGGGACCGGCGGAGGGGCTGAGCGGGCTGCTGGGCGTCCGGCCGCCGGACCTGTCCGCCGGCGAAGGGCTGCCCCTGCTGTGGCACTGGCTGTACTGCCTGGACCGGCCGGCGCAGGCCGATCTCGGGCCGGATGG
This sequence comes from Frankiales bacterium, assembly GCA_025965755.1. GTDB lineage: Bacteria > Actinomycetota > Actinomycetes > Mycobacteriales > SCTD01 > RYN-170. The sequence continues at coordinate 10,384 of JAOPWI010000168.1, forward strand.
GCACCCGGTGCGCGGGTCCCTGCCGGAGCCGCCCGGCCCCGGCCGGCGGCGGATGTGGGCCGGCGGACGGGTTCGCCAGGTGGGCGTCCTGCGCAGCGGCGGGCTCGCGACCCGCCACAGCGAGGTCGCCTCCACCGAGACCAAGCAGGGCCGCTCCGGGCAGCTCACCTTCGTCACCGTCAGCCACCGCATCGTGCAGGACGGGCGCGTCGTGGTGGAGGAGGAGCAGGACGTCGTCTACCGGGAGGCCGACCAGAGCGCGGCCGGTGCCCCCGACGCGGGCGAGACCGTTCCGCCGGCGGAGGACGAATGGACTCTGGACGTCACCCCGGCGCTGCTGTTCCGGTACTCCGCGCTGACCTACAACGCGCACCGCATCCACTACGACCGCGACTACGCGCGCCACGTCGAGGGCTACGAGGGGCTGCTCACCCATGGCCCGCTGCAGGCGATCGTGATGGCCGAAGCAGCCCGGGCCACCGGGGTCCCTGCTGATGTCCTCGGTGACATCACCTACCGGCTGGTCGCCCCGCTGTTCGACCACCAGGGGCTGATCGCCCGGGCACAGCGCGACAGCGACGGCTTCGCGACCGCGGTCCGGGACCGCAGCGGTCGCCGTACCGCCACCGGCACCGTGCGCTACACGCCGGCCCGCCCCTGACCACCGCCGCCTCAACGTCCCCCCGGGGACGGCACGAACTGTCACACCGCACAGATGACCGGGCCCCGTGCCCGTACCGACACCATGGAGTTCGACATGCCACGCAAGCGCTCACGCCTCATCGCCCTGCTGTTTGCAGGCTGTCTCGTCGCCTCGGCGTGCGGCGGCAGCAGCGAGGAGGACACCGGCACGACCGAGCCAGGCGCCGCCGCCCAGGGCGGCGAGATCGACCTGAGCCAGCCCGTCGAGGTCGCGACCGGGACGACGCTGGACCTTCCCAACTGCCCGTCCGACTGGAGCGCGACCGAGGGCCTCACGGACACCGAGATCACGCTGTTCATGAGCCTGGCGGAGTCTGGTCCTCTGGCCACCTTCGGCACCATCGACGACGGCATGCGGGCCTACTTCGAGCAGATGGAGCCGATCGCCGGCCGCAAGGTCGTCCTGAAGTCGGCCGACGACGCCTACGACCCGGCGCGCACCGTGTCCAACGTCCGGGAGGCGCTGGACACCGTCAAGCCGTTCTCGATGGTGGAGATCGTCGGCACGCCGCACAACCTGGCCGTGCGGGACACGCTGCAGGAGGCCTGCATGCCGCAGCTGTTCAACTCCAGCGGCTTCCCGGCCTGGGGCGACCCGAAGAACTACCCGTGGACCATCGGCAGCATCCTGGCCTACAACACCGAGGTCGGCCTCTGGTGCGACTACATCAAGGAGAACCTGTCCCAGGGCGGCAAGCCCACGGTCGCCGGCCTGTTCCTGGACAACGACTTCGGCAAGACCTACCGGGAGGGCATGCAGAAGTGTGCCGAGGAAGGGGTCATCGAGCTCGTCAAGGAGGTCAGCCACGACCCGGCCGCTCCTGACGTGACGAGCCAGTCGACGACCATCGCCGCGGCGGGAGCGGACGTCATCGTCCTCGGCACCAGCGGTGGCGCGTGCTCGCAGAGCATGGCGGCCCTGGCCAACGTCAAGGCGCAGAAGTTCCTGTCCTACACCTGCCAGACCATTCCGGCCTACTTCAAGCCGATCGACCCGGCTGGCGCCGGCGTTCTGGTGGCGGTGTCCGGCAAGGACGCCAGCATGACCGAGGACGCCGCGGTCCAGAAGGCCAACAAGGTCCTGTCGGACAAGGGCCTGGACCCGCAGAAGGGCTCCTACTTCACCGGCGTCACGTACGCGCACCTGGTCGAGGAGACGCTCCGGGCTGCCGCCGCGATGGAGGGCGGGCTCAACCGGGTCAACCTCATGCGGGCCGTCTGGAACGCCGACTTCGTCAACCCGCTGGGCCTGGAGGGCTCGGCCGTCAAGACCGATGGCACGAACGACGCCTACATCGTGGAGGCGGCGCGCTTCGCCAAGTACGTCCCGCCGACGGCCAAGGGCGGCACCGGCCGGTATGAGTTCGTCGGGGAGATCCTGAACGGCGAGGGCAGCACCGGGTCGGTCAGCGACCCCAAGTAGTACGCACGCCGGCTGCGGGTCCCCTGCGGAAGGGGGCCCGCAGCCGGCGTCCTACGGCTGCACCTGCATCGACTCCAGCTGGCGGCGCATCTGCTCGTGGACCAGGTTGATCGCCTGCAACGGGCGGATCATGACCCGGAACTCCACGATCAGCCCCTCGCCGTTGCAGGTGATGATGTCGACCCCGTTGACGTACTTGCCCTCGACGCTGGTCTCGAACTCGAGCACCGCGGTGTTGCCGGCCAGGACCTCCTTGGTGTAGCGGAAGGACCCGGCACCCCCGTCGCCCGGCAGGGTCTGTCCGGCGGCCTGCAGGTACATCGTGGTGATCGCCTTGCCCCGCTGCGGGGTGAAGACGATCGGCGAGTAGAAGACGACGTCTTCGGCGAGCAGGCGGTCGAGCGCGTCCGGCAGCTCTCCCCGCATGAAGCGGTGCCAGTCCGCGATGACGTCCTCGATCATTGCTACCCCCAGGTGTCCGGCCGACGGCGCTCGTCAGGCCGTGCCCAACGTAGGTGGGTCGGCGGTCTGCGGGCCACGGACACCGCTCCGCGCACCGGCGAGCTGCCGCGGCCGCTGCGCGGCGGGCGACACGCCGGCCCAGGAACACGGCGGACGCATAGCCGCTTGCACGGGCAAGGACCAACCGAGGGAGTGTTCCGTGCTGATCGGCATCGACAGCTTCGTGTCGACCGTGACCGACCCCGTGACCGGCGTCGACGTGTCTCCGGTCGACCGCGTGCAGCACCTGCTCGAGGAGGTGGAGCGCGCCGACCAGGTGGGGCTCGACACCTACGGCATCGGCGAGCACCACCGCCCCGAGTACATGGACTCCGCGCCGGCGGTGCTCCTGGCGGCGGCGGCGGCGCGGACGCGCACCATCCGCCTGAACAGCGCCGTCACGGTCCTGAGCGCAGCCGATCCGGTGCGGGTCTTTCAGGAGTTCGCGACGCTCGACCTCATCAGTCACGGGCGCATCGACCTCGTGGTCGGGCGCGGCTCGTTCACCGAGGCGTTCCCGCTGTTCGGTCTGGATCTGAAGGACTACGACACGCTGTTCGCCGAGAAGCTCGAGCTGCTGCTGCAGATCCGCGGGCAGGAGCGGGTGACCTGGTCTGGCCGGCACCGGCCGCCGCTGACCGGCCAGGGCGTCTATCCCCGTCCGCTGCAGGCGCAGCTGCCGATCTGGGTCGGCGTCGGTGGCACGCCGCAGTCCTTCGTCCGCGCCGGACTGCTCGGCCTGCCGCTGATGGTCGCCATCATCGGCGGTGAGCCTGCGCGCTTCCGCCCGCTCGTCGACCTCTACCGGGAGGCCGGTGCGCAGGCCGGTCACGACCCCGACCAGTTGAAGGTCGGCCTGCACTGCTTCGGCTTCGTCGGCGACACGTCGCAGCAGGCGGCCGACGACTTCTACCCGGGCTGGGCGCAGATGTTCACCAAGATCGGGCGGGAGCGCGGGTTCGGTCCGCCGAGCCGCGCACAGTACGACGCGATGTGCGCCCCCGACGGCGCCTTTCTCATCGGGGATCCCGCCACGGTGGCGGCGAAGGCGCTGCGGATCCACCAGGACCTCGGCGGAGTGCACCGCCTGTCGCTGCAGATGACCAACGTCCGCCTCGCCCACGACAACCTGTTGCACGGCATCGAGCTGCTCGGCACCGGTGTCGCACCGATCGTCCGGGAGGCGCTGGGCTGAGCGCCGTGCCGGGGTGCGCTCCCGGCCGGGCGCTGCGCCCTCACTCCCAGGCGGTGGCGCGGGGCAGCGCCGGACCGGCCGGCCGGGCGACGGCGAACCGGCGGCCGCTGACCTGCTCGGGCACGATCCGCAGGAAGCACGGCTTCGGGCCGCTGTGCCACGGGCGCAGGGGCAGGGCGAGGGCGGCGACCAGCTCGTCGATGCGCTGCACCAGCTCGGCCCGGCCCTTGACCACGACGCTCCACGCCTCGCCCGTGGCGCTGTCGTAGCCGTCGGCCTCGAAGGCCACCGGCCCCTCCAGCGCCGCGAGCAGCTTGCGACCCGGCGCGGTGCGCAGCACGACCGTGCCGTGGTCCACCACGTGGTTGACCGGGAAGACGTCGACGTGACCGTCGGGCATGACCGCCAGCCGGCCGACCTGGCAGGATCGCAGCAGCGCCAGGCAAGCGTCCGGGGCGAGGACCGTGGTGCCGGTGTCGGTGTTCATGTGCCCACCGTGCGCCCGGGCACGCTGGCGAGGGAGGGCCGAAGGTCCCGCGGTGACGGCCGCCCTGCTCTGACCGGTCCGGGACCTCCGGCCCTGGTGCCCGCGCCTGCCGCAGGGCGCGCTGCGCGTGCGCGGAGGCCGGCCGGCGTCCGGGGACGGTGGCGGCGGCCGACATCCTGCGCGCCCGCCTTCCGCAGCTCAAGGCGCGCGTCGTCAACGTCGTCGACCTCATGAACGCTGCCGCGCCGGCGTGACCACCCGCACGGGATGTCGCCGATGCAGTTCCGCGAGCTGTTCACCGACGCCGTCGACGTGGTCTTCGCCTTCCACGGCTACCCCGGTGCCGTGCACCAGCTCGCGCACGGGCGCCCCACACCGACCGCTTCCACGTGCGCGGGTTCGTCGAGGAGGGCACGACCACCACGCCGTTCGACATGGTGGTGAAGAACCGCGCCTCCCGCTACTACCTGGTCATCGACGCCCTCAACAACGCGGCGCGCACGCCGCTGGGCGCCACCGAGGTCAAGCAGTGGTGTGAGGACAAGCTGGCCGAGCACGCGGCCTACATCGTGGAGCACCTGGAGGACCTGCCCGAGCTGCGCGACGGGGTTCTCGGCGACTGGTCGACGGAGGCCTGACGGCGTGCGGGTGCTCGTCGTCAACGCCGGCTCGAGCAGCCTGAAGCTGTCGGTCCTTGACGGCGAGCGCACCGTCGGGGAGCAGGACGCCGTGAGCGAGCTGCTCGAGGCGGCCGGTCCGGTCGACGCGGTGGGGCACCGCGTGGTGCACGGCGGTCCTGACCGTGCCGGCGCCGCACTGCTGAACGACGGCCTGGTCGACGCCCTGGCGGCGCTCACGCCCCTCACGCCGCTGCACCAGCCGCGCGCCGTCGCGGGCATCCGCTCGCTGCGCGAGCTGTTGCCCGACCTGCCGGCGGTCGCCTGCTTCGACACCGCGTTCCACCACGGCCTGCCGGCGGCGGCGAGGACCGACGCGCTGCCGCGGGAGTGGAACGCCCGCTGGCGGCTGCGCCGGTTCGGCTTCCACGGGCTCTCGCACGCCTACGCCGTACGGCGGGCGGCCCACCTCGTGCACAGGGACCTGCCCGGCCTGCGGGTGCTGTCGTGCCACCTGGGCGCGGGGGCCTCGCTGTGCGGGGTCGCCGGTGGCGCCAGCGTCGACACGACGATGGGGTTCACGCCGATGGAGGGTCTGGTGATGCGGACCCGGTCCGGCTCGGTCGATCCCGGCCTGTTGCTGTGGCTGCAGGAGCACGGCGGGGTCGACGCCGGCGAGCTGGCCGACACCCTCAACCACCGGTCGGGCCTGGCCGGGCTGTCCGGCACGTCGGGTGACCTGCGCGACGTGCCGGCGGCCGCCACGTCCGGCGACGCCGCGGCGCAGCTGGCGTACGACGTGTTCGTGCACCGGCTGGCCCGCGAGGCGGCGGGGATGACGGCGGCCACCGGTGGACTGGACCTGCTGGTGCTGACCGGCGGCCTCGGCGAGCACTCGGTGCCGCTGCGCCGCGACCTCGCCGGCGGCTCGCCCACCTGGGCGTGCAGGTGGACGACGGCCGCAACGCGCGCGTCGACGGCGACGCCGACATCAGCGCCGCCGGCGCCGCCGTGCGCACCGTGGTGGTGGTCTCCCGCGAGGACCTGCAGGTCGCGGCCGAGGTGCGGGCACTGCTGGCCGGGTCAGCGACGGACGACCAGGACAGGGCACGGCGCGTGCTGCGCGACGTGGGTGCTGGTTGATCCGAGCAGCACCCCGGCGAAGCCGCCGCGACCGCGCGAGCCGACCACGAGCAGGTCATGGGGGCGGGCAGCGGCGACCAGCTCGGGACCGGCGTGACCGACCAGGATCTCCGGTTCCACCAGCAGGCTGCTCGCGCCGACCGAGACGGCGGCGCGCAGCAGGCCGTGCCGCGCGTTCGCCTGCGGATCGGTGTGCGGCGGGCCGGCCTGGCCACCGGCCCGGGAGATCGGGTCCTCCACCTGCACCGGCACGAGCGTCGCACCGCGCCGGCGGGCCTGCTCCACGGCCAGCTCGAGGGCGGCGTAGGACTCGGGCGAGTGGTCGACCCCGACCAGCACCCGGGCCGGTGCGTGGTCGGCCGGGCCGGCCTCGGGAACGACGACCACCGGCGTCTGGGCGTGGTGCAGCACGCTGGTGCTGACGGACCCCAGCAGCGCCCGCGACAGCGGGCCGGCACCGCGGCTGCCGACGACCAGCAGCGCCGCGTCGCGGGCGGCCGCGACGAGCACCTCGGCGGTGGCACCGTTCAGGGCCACCGCGCGCGTCTCGACGCCGTCAGGAACGTCCTCCAGGGCCAGCTTGAGCCGCTCGTCCGCGAGCCGCTGGGCGGCGTCCGCCGCCTCGCCGGACATCTCCTCGACGAGGGCACCGACCGGATAGGCCACGCCGAGGGCCGGGTTGACCCAGGCGCGCACCGCGGTCAGCGGCAGCCGCCGCGCGGCGGCCTCCCGCAGGGCCCAGCGCAGCGCGGCGTCGCCTGCCGGCGAGGCGTCCACTCCGACCACGATGCCGCCGGGACTGCTCCACG
>JAOPWI010000234.1 GCA_025965755.1 Frankiales bacterium
GCCGCCGCGGGCCCCGCACGGCACCCGCACGGCGTGCCCTTGCGCTCGCCGCCGCGGGACGGGAGCGGCCCGGCCCGGCCCGAGCCCTAGGCTGCCCGCGTGGTGGACCTGCTGCTGGCGACCGTGAGCGTCGCGCTGATCGTCGTGGTCGTCGGCGCGGCGGCGCTGGCCGTGACCGTCGTGCCGTTCGTGCTGACCGTCGACATGGCCGAGCGCCGTCGGCTGTCGACGGTGCGCGCCGGGGCCTTCGCCCTGGTCACGATCGGGCTGGGGCTGCTCGGCGCGCTGGCCGTCTACCGCGGGGACCGCGCGACCGCGCTGGTGCTCGTTCCGCTGGTGCTCACCTGGGCCGGGCCGCTGACCGTGACGATGCTCGAGCCGGGCCAGGTCCGCCTCGGCGGCCGCCCCGGCGCGCACGAGCAGTAGCCGCTCAGCGGGTGTCCATCACCCGGAAGCCCTCGGCCAGGCGCCCCTGCGGCAGCCCGGCGGCCCGGGCGGTGCGCTCGAGCCAGCTGCGCAGCAAGCCCTCCAGGTCGTCCATGTGGGCGGTCTGCGAGACGTGGTGGCGCAGCGCGGCGACCTTGCGGTCGAAGGTGTCGGTCACGTCGACGAACCGGTTCGAGCCCTCGCCCGCCGACATGACCCAGGTCTGGGCGACCGACCAGGCCTCGAGCCCCTCGGCGGCCAGCTCCAGGTGGGTGTACGGGTTGCGCGCGTCCGGATAGACCGCGCACAGCGCGGCCTCGCCCGCAGCCATGTGGTCGGGATGCGAGGCGCCGATGCGGACCCAGTTGCGCTCCGGGGACTGCACGAGGACGCGCTGCGGACGCTTCTGCCTGATCACCCGGGAGATGTCGCGGCGCAGCTCCATCGACACGACGAGCGCGCCGTCCGGGTAGCCGAGGAACGTGACGTCCTCCACGCCCAGCTCCTTGCCGGCGGCCCGCTGCTCGGCCTGCCGGATGCTGCCGATCTGGTCCCGGGGCACGTCCGGGTCGAACCCGCCAGCGTCACCGTCGGTGACGATGCAGTAGGAGACCTCGATGCCGGCGTCGGTCCACTGGGCGAGGGTGCCGCCGGCGCCGAAGTCCAGGTCGTCCGGGTGCGCGACCACCACCAGCGCGCGCTCCACCTCGCCGTCGTTCACGTTGCGCCCCTCGTCGTCTCCTGCTGTGCCCGGTAGGCCATCATGGCTGCCGTGAGCGGGCGAGCGGGCATCCGGGGCGGCCGGCCCACCCGGGGCTTCCCGCCCGGAAGCGCGCAGGCGCTCGTCGCGGTGGTCCTCGGCCTGGTCCTCACCGGCGTCGGCCTGCAGCGCGGTGACGTGGTGTGGGCGCTGGTCTTCGCCGGCGTCGCGGCGCTGGGAGCGGCCCAGCTGGTCCGGCTCCTGCGGCGCTGAGCTCCTGTCGGGGGTCAGACCTAGACTGGTGCGGGTGACGCTTCCGTACGACGATCTGTTCGCTCCGGCGGTGCTGAGCACCCCGGCGCCGTCGGTGGAGCGCCTGCTGGAGGGGCTCAACCCGCAGCAGGCCGAGGCCGTCACCCACGCCGGTTCGCCGCTGCTCATCGTCGCCGGAGCCGGCTCCGGCAAGACCAAGGCGCTCACGACGCGCATCGCCTACCTGCTCGCGGCGCGCGGCGTCCAGCCCGGCGAGATTCTGGCGATCACCTTCACCAACAAGGCCGCCGGCGAGATGAAGGAGCGCGTCGCCGCGCTGGTCGGGCGCCGCTCCCACGCGATGTGGGTCTCGACGTTCCACAGCGCGTGCGTGCGCATCCTGCGCGCCGAGGCGACCAAGCTGGGCTTCACGAGCACCTTCTCGATCTACGACTCGGCCGACGCGCAGCGGCTCATGACGTTGGTCTGCCGCGACCTCGACCTGGACCCCAAGCGGTTCCCGGCGCGCTCGATGAGCAACCAGGTCAGCGACCTGAAGAACGAGCTCATCGACCCCGAGACCGCGCGCGACCAGGCCACCGACGTTCTGCACAAGCAGGTCGCGGAGGTCTACACCACCTACCAGGCGCGGCTCAAGCAGGCCAACGCCATGGACTTCGACGACCTCATCATGTCGACCGTCGACCTGCTGCAGGCCTTCCCCGAGGTCGCGGAGCACTACCGGCGGCGGTTCCGCCACGTGCTCGTCGACGAGTACCAGGACACCAACCACGCGCAGTACGTCCTGGTGCGCGAGCTGGCCGGCGCCTCCGCCGGGCGCTCGCGCGGGCCGTCGAGCGCGGTGCCGACCGCCGAGCTGTGCGTCGTCGGCGACGCCGACCAGTCGATCTACGCCTTCCGGGGCGCTGACATCCGCAACATCATGGCCTTCGAGGAGGACTTCCCCGACGCGAAGGTCGTCCTGCTCGAGCAGAACTACCGCTCCACCCAGACGATCCTGTCGGCCGCCAACGCCGTCATCGCCAGGAACGGCGGCCGCAAGGACAAGCGGCTGTGGACCGACGCGGGCGACGGCGCCCGGATCATCGGCTACGTCGCCGACAACGAGCACGACGAGGCGGCCTTCGTGGCCGAGGAGGTCGACAAGCTCACCGACGAGGGCGTCTGCAAGCCGAACGACGTGGCGGTCTTCTACCGGACCAACGCCCAGTCACGGGTCTTCGAAGAGGTCTTCATCCGGGTCGGCCTGCCCTACCGGGTCGTCGGCGGCGTCCGGTTCTACGAGCGCAAGGAGGTGCGCGACGCCCTCGCCTATCTGCGGGTGCTGGCCAATCCGGCCGACGTCGTCTCGCTGCGCCGCATCCTCAACACCCCGCGCCGGGGCATCGGCGACCGGGCCGAGGCGTGCCTGGAGGCGTGGGCGACCCGGGAGCGCCTGCCGTTCGGCGACGCCCTCCTGCGCTGCGACGAGGTGCCCGGCATGGCGGCCCGCTCAGCGAAGGCGGTGCGCGAGTTCGCCGACCTCATGGACGAGCTGCGCGCGCTGGTCCAGGGCGGGATGCCGCCCGGCGAGGTGCTGGAGGCGGTCCTGGACCGCACCGGTTACCTCGCCGAGCTGACGTCGAGCCTGGACCCGCAGGACGAGAGCCGGGTGGAGAACCTCGCCGAGCTCGTCGGCGTCGCTCGGGAGTTCAGCGAGCGCCGTCCCGAGGGGGGCGTCGCGGCGTTCCTCGAGCAGGTGTCGCTGGTGGCCGACGCCGACACGGTGCCCGGCGAGGGTGACGGCGTCGTGACGCTGATGACCCTGCACGCCGCGAAGGGCCTGGAGTACCCCGTGGTGTTTCTCAGCGGTCTGGAGGACGGGGTCTTTCCGCACCTGCGCACGTTCGGCAACGACAAGGAGCTCGAGGAGGAGCGCCGGCTCGCCTACGTCGGCATCACCCGGGCGCGCGAGCGGCTCTACCTGTCGCGCGCGCACGTGCGCAGCGCCTGGGGGCAGACCTCGTACAACCCGGCCTCGCGCTTTCTCGACGAGGTCCCGCCGGCGCTGGTCGACTGGCGCCGGCTGGACACCGCCCCCTCCGGCCCGCCGGCCGCGCTGACCACCGCGGCCACCCGGCTGACCGGCACGGCGCGCGGCCGCAGCGCGGGCCCGGGCCTGCGGGCGGTGCCCTCGCTCGAGGTCGGCGACCGGGTCACCCACGACACGTTCGGGCTGGGCACGGTCACCGCCACCCGGGGGGCGGGCGACGGCGCGCAGGCCGAGGTCGACTTCGGCGCCGGAACGGGCGCGAAGTGGCTGCTCCTGCGCTTCGCGCCGGTGCAGAAGCTCTAGCTAGATGTCCACGCCCTGGGCGCGCAGCCAGGGCAGCGGGTTGATCTGCCGGCCGCCGACGCGGACCTCGAAGTGCAGGTGCGGCCCGGTGGAGTGCCCGGTCGAGCCGACCCGGCCGATGACCTGGCCGGCCGAGACGTAGCCGCCGCGGACCACGATGCGGCTCATGTGGGCGTACGCCGTGACCACGCCGTCGGCGTGCTCGATCAGGACCAGGTTGCCGTAGCCGCCGTCGTAGCCGGAGGAGATGACCTGGCCGGAGCGGACGGCGCGGATCGAGGAGCCGTACGCGGCGCCGAAGTCGAGCCCCTTGTGCATGCGGCCCCAGCGCGGGCCGTAGCGGGAGGTGAGCCCGCCGACGGCCGGGCGCGCGGCCCGCACCGCGGGGGTGTCGTCCGCCTCGTCGTGCCGGTCCTCGGTGACGTCGCCGTCCGCGGGGCGCACGGCGGTGTCGGCGGGCGGCGCCACGCGGC
>JAOPWI010000253.1 GCA_025965755.1 Frankiales bacterium
CGTGCGCCGAGCGGACTGGCGGGCCGGCCCGCACGAGCGGGACGGCGCCGGTCGGGTCCGAGGCGGTGTGCGGGGGGTCCGCGGGCCGTTGCTGTGACGGTGGCGGTTTGAGCGGGTCGCGGCACGAGTGATGCGCGGTTGCGGGTGACGTTGGGGACGTTCGCCGACTAACGGGTGGACCGGGGGTCGGGGCGGGGGGACTGGCTCGCACGGGCGCGCCGGGCGTACGAGTCGGAGCACTCGCCGGGCGGGTCGTTCTACGACGCGTGGGTCCGGGCGGCAGTCCGGAGCCTGTTCTCGGGGGACGACGCGGGGTGCGTCCGGGCGGCGTCGGAGCGGGCCGGGCAGGAGCCGCGCCCCTCGGCGGGCCGCGAGGCCGGCCTTCCGGAGGGCGCCAAACCCCGTCGCCGGCTCCGGTTCGCGCGTACCGTCCACGGCTCTGGAGGCGAGCCATGAGTCGTGCGGCGACCGAGGTCCGACTGGCGATCGTCATGAACGGCGGCGTGAGCCTCGCCGTCTGGATGGGCGGCGTCACCCACGAGATCGACCTGCTGCGCAGGGCGTCCGCCGTGCCCCGGGGCGCGACCCGGGAGGACACCGTGCCGGCGGTGCCGGCGTATGACCGCGACGTGTTCTGGCGGTGGGTCGAGCTGTGCCGGGAGCACGCCGTCGGACGGGTCGCCGTCGACGTGGTCGCGGGGACGAGCGCCGGCGGGCTGAACGGCACCCTGCTGGCGAGCGCGGTGGCCGCCGGCGCCCCGCTGGACACGCCGGACGGCACGGACGGCCCGTGGCTGCGCGGCATGTGGGAGCGGGAGGCAACCCTCGAGGAGGGACAGCTGGTCCGCCCGGGTGACGAGGTGCAGCCCAGCGTTCTCGACGGCGAGAAGTTCGCGCAGGTCGTGGCCAAGGTGGTCGGCGAACTGCGCGACCGGGGGACGCCCTCGCAGGCCGAGCCGGTGACCCTGTTCGTCACCGCGACCGGCCTCGGCGCGTCCCGGCGCCACTACGCCGACGCCTTCGGCCAGCCGTTCGACGTGGCCGACCACCGGCGGCTCTACCGCTTCACCCGGCACGAGCGCGACGCCGTCGTCTTCCGTCCGGGGGACGGTGAGCCGTCGGACGGCTGGTGGGACAGCGGCACGTTCGATGACTTCGCCGGCGCGACCGCCGTCGCCGCGCTGACCAACGCCGCGCGCGCCTCCGCGTCGTTCCCGTTCTCCTTCTCGCCGGTCCGGGAGAGCGCGGCGCTGGCGGCGCGACGGCTCCTGCCGCCGGCCACGGTCGAGCCGCAGGGCGGCCGGTGGCTGGTCGACGGCGGCATCCTGGACAACGCGCCGTTCCAGCCGGTCCTGGACGCCGTGGCCCGTCGGCCGCTGCGCGGCCCGGTGCGCCGGCTCGTCGTCAACGTCGTGCCGTCGGCCGGCACGGTCGGCCAGCAGGCCCAGACGGACGGTGACCTGCCGGACTGGACGTCGATCGGCGGCGCGGTGGTGGGCTTTCCGCGCGAGACCGACCAGCGCGACGACGTGGAGCGCACCGAGCAACTGCTCGCCCGCGGTGAGGGCGTGGCGGCAGCGCCCGAGGCGCTGTTCGCCGAGGCGGTCGACGGGAGCGTCCGGCTCGACGCCGCCGCGGAGCAGCTGCTGCTGCAGTACCGCCGCGCGCGCGTGGTCGGCGGGCTGCTCGACCTGCGTCGTGACCTGACCCGGACCGCCGCCGGGCTGGTGACCCGGCTCGACCCCGGCCGGGTGGGGGACGCCGATGCGCTCCTGCTGCAGGCCCCGGGTTGGGTGCCCGCGGGTCCGGCGGCCTTCGACGCGTACGACACGCCGCGGTGGCAGTGGGGTCTCGGCGCGGCGGAGCGCGTGCTGCGCCTGCAGCTGCGCGACCTGCGCCGCCGGCTGGACGCGGGCGGGGCCGACGCGGACCGGCTGGCGCGAGCGGTGTCCGCAGTCGGTGTCCAGCTCAGCCGGGTCGAGGCGGTGCGCGACGACGTCGCCCGGCAGGTGCGCAGGCAGCCACCGGAGCAGTTCCACGACGACGCGCTGACCAGCTGGCTGACCGACGTCTTCACCACCCGGCGTGTGGGTGAGGCGCTCGGCCGCTGCGTCCGGCTGGGGGCGGACGGCTATGCCGCCGCCACGGGCAGCGTGTCCGCCGCCGACGCGGTGCGGCGAGCGCTGCAGGTCGAGGTGTGCAGCCAGGCGTTCACCGCGTACGCGCCGTTCGACCGCACCGCGCCGTTCGAGCTGCTGCGCATCGGTCCCGACGTGGAGACGCCGCTGGTGGACGACTCCCCGCAGGCGGTGGCCGTCGCGCGTGAGCAGGGGGATCACAAGCTCTACGGCACCCGCCTGAAGCACTTCGCGGCCTTCGGCCGGAGGCAGTGGCGGCGCTGGGACTGGGCCTGCGGCCGGCTGGACGCCCAGGTGCACATCGCCCGCGCGCTGGCCGCCGGGCGCGACCTTGATCCGGTCGCCCTGGCCGCGGCCCGGACGTCGGCCGACAGCTGGCTGCGTCAGACGCAGCAGCTCACCCTCGCGCAGGAGCTCGGAGCCGGCGGCGACGGCGCGGACTTCCGCAGGCGCCGCGAGGAGGTCTGGACCAAGACCGACGCCGCCCTGGTCGCGGAGCTCAGGGACGACCCGGCCGGCAACGAGCTGGTGCTGCGCCTCGTCGACGCCACCATGCGCGCGCTGCCGCACGACGCGGCGCTCGGCCGGCCCGGCTATCTGCTCAACTCGCTGCTGGCCCGCCGGCCGAAGCGGCGCTTTCCGCCGGTGTGGGCGGTGCCCGCGCGGGTCGTCGCGCGGCGCGTCTGGCTCCGGCGGATCGGGAGGTTCGGCCAGCCCTGAACGGCCGGCCCGGTCAGGGGCACCCGCCGGCCGCCGCGAGCGGCGGGTGCTGCACCGCCCGTCCGTCAGGCGTCAGGCGGTGCGGTCCGCTGCGCCGGAGTTCTCCGCCGGCTCGTTCTCCTTGACGCGCAGGAGGACCGCCGCCACCGACAGCGCCAGGACGAGCCCGCCGAGCACGCCGATCTCGGCGAGCGCGCGGGCGAACTCCGCTCCCTCGCCGAGGTAGTCGTTCGCCGCCTTCACGGACAGCACGATGATCTCCTTGATGGCGGTGAGGATGCCGGCGATCAGGAACGGCTCGGCGACGATCTGCCGCTCCTTCAGCGTGGTCCGCACGGCGTACAGCAGCTCGACGAAGATGAAGACGAGCAGCAGCGAGTCGAGCACCTCGATCATCGCGTCCGGCTCGTCGGAGGTGGCGCTCTGCACCGTGGAGATGGCTGCGTGCACCAGCACCACCAGAGCGCTGGCGGCCAGCAGCACCGCGATGGACACGTAGATGACGTCCTCGACGATGACCAGCAGGCGGTCGCCGATCTGGACGCGGGACGGTGTGCGCTCGTCGGCCATGCATCGATGGTGGCGCACCGGTCCCCGCCGCGCGAGCGGTACTGGCAGGCTGCGCCTCCTCACCCCCTGCCCGCAGGAGCGCCCATGCCGTCGACCATCGTCCCGGGCGCGGCCAGCGCGCCGGAACTCCAGGCCTACCTCGCCGTGCCCGCGGTCGGCGCGGGCCCCTGGCCGGGCGTCGTGGTGCTGCACGAGGCGTTCGGGCTCACCGACGACACCCGCCAGCAGGCCGACCGGCTGGCGGCGGCCGGCTACCTGGCGCTGGCACCCGACCTGTTCACCGCGGGCGGAGCGCTGCGCTGCCTGCGGTCGACCTTCGCCGCGCTCCACTCGGGGCGCGGAGACGCGTACGGCGACATCGAGGCGAGCCGGGCGCTGCTGGCCGGGCGGGAGGACTGCACCGGCATGGTGGGCGTGATCGGCTTCTGCCTGGGCGGCGGCTTCGCGCTCATGGTGGCCGGGCGCGGCTTCGACGCCTCCGCGCCGAACTACGGCCCGCTGCCCCAGGACCCCGCCGAGGTGCTGCGCGGCGCCTGCCCGGTGGTGGCCAGCTACGGGCGGCGCGACCTGGGGCTGCGCGGCGCGGCGGCGCGGTTGGAGCAGGTGCTCACGCAGGTGGGCGTCGAGCACGACGTCCACGAGTACCCCGACGCCGGCCACTCGTTCCTGAACCGGCACAACGCCGGCGTGCTGTCCGCGATCGAGCGGGTGGCCGGCTTCAGCTACCACCAGCCGTCGGCGGAGCACGCCTGGGCGCGCGTGCTGCGGTTCTTCGACACCCACCTGCGCTGAGCGGTCCGGTGGCTGGGGGGGTACGACGGCTGACGGGGCGCGACGGGTGGTTCAGGGCGACCCGGTGCGGGAGACGACGGCGCTCCGCGTCCGGCTGAGGACCGTCAGCCGCCCGTTCACCGCCACCGCGGCCTGCACGTCGTGGCCGGTCGGCGTGGCGTACCCGCCCCGGAAGCTGGTGCTGCCCTTGCTGCCCTGGGCGACGTAGCCGCGGGCGCTGGCGTCGGTCTCCGTGCCGGTGGTCCAGCTCACGAACGAGCTGCCGGAGCTGGCGCCGACGCGGGGGCGGTCGCCGCCGACGAGGAACTGGTGGCTGCGGAACGCGCCGGACGCGTTGTCGGCCTCCACGATCCGGCCGTCGCGAACCCAGGCCAGCAACGTCGCGCCCCGGCGCAGCACGTCGGGCGCGCCGTTCTGCTCGCCCTGCGTCGACAGCGCCCGGGCGTTGCGCAACGCTCCGCCGGTGCTGGTCGCCACCCACAGGTCGGACGGGCCGGGCCGCGCCGGCTGGCTCTGCCGCCGCCAGGCCAGCACCATCCCGTGGGCGTCCACCGAGATCGAGGCCTCCGTGTCGGCCACGTCGGTCGCGGTCGAGGTGAGCCGGGTGCGCCCCTGGGCGGCGCCGAAGGTGCGCGCGGTGAACAGCTGCGCATGGGCGAACTCGCCTCCCGGACCGACCTGCTCGTCCCAGACGGCCCACCACCTGCCGCCGTGCGCGCCGACGTCGGCGCTCGGCACCGTCGTGCCCAGCGGGTGGGACAGGGTCGTCACCGGCCAGAAGTGGCCGCTGTGGTCGCGCTTGGTGATGCGCACCCGGTCGGGCTGGTCGGCGTCGGAGAAGCTGAGGAACACCAGGTAGGTCGACACCTCGTCCGCCGCCACGGCGAGCGGCACGCCGCGGTACGGGGTGGCCACCCGCGTCCAGCCCTGGCTGCCGCCCTGGACGTAGTGGATCGCGTCGCCGCAGGTCTCGCTGTTGAAGCTGACGAAGCCGCGGATGGCGCCCGCGGCGTACACCGCGTCGGTGCCGCCGCCGGCCCCGCCTCCGGCCCGGGCGCAGGTCGGGGCGGCGACCGTGCGCTCCGGCGCGAACCGCGGC
>JAOPWI010000263.1 GCA_025965755.1 Frankiales bacterium
GGAGGCGGCGAGCGGGCCCGTCGCGCCCGGCGAGGCGCAGGCCCGGGCGGCCGAGGCCCCGGGCGGTGACACTGGTGAGGACCCCGTACGCCCCGCACCTGCTCCGGAGGCACCGCTGACTCCCCCCGCGCTCCCCGAGACCGTGGCCGGTCCGCTCGACGAGGCATGCCTGGCCGCGGTCGACCTGG
Organism: Frankiales bacterium; assembly: GCA_025965755.1. Lineage (GTDB taxonomy): Bacteria > Actinomycetota > Actinomycetes > Mycobacteriales > SCTD01 > RYN-170. The sequence continues at coordinate 189 of JAOPWI010000263.1, forward strand.
CCCGCGCGGCGGCGGTGCAGGAGGGCGGCCCGAGCGTCGGCGAGCCCCTCGACGTGCAGGGCGAGCCCGACCCGGGCGCCGCGCTCGTCACGCACCTGTTCGCGACCACCGACCGGGCCTACGCCGGCTGGCGGTGGGCCGTCACGGTGGTGCGCGCCGCGGGCAGCGACATCGTCACGGTGGACGAGGTCGTGCTCCTGCCCGGCCCCGACGCGCTGCTGCCGCCGGCCTGGGTGCCCTACAGCGACCGCGTGCAGCCCGGTGACCTCAGCCCCGGCGACGTGCTGCCGCCCGCGGTCGACGATCCGCGCCTGGTCCCCTCCCACGCCGATCCGGAGTCCGACGACGACGCCGAGCTGCTGGCCGAGGCGTTCCTCGAGCTCGGCCTCGGCCGGGAGCGGGTGCTCTCGCGCGAGGGCCGGGAGGAGGCGGCCGAGCGCTGGTGGAACGGCGACGCCGGCCCGCACAGCCCGCTGGCCAAGGCGGCCCCGGCCGACTGCGGCAGCTGCGGCTTTCTGGTCCCGCTCGGCGGCTCGCTGCGGGCCGCCTTCGGGGCGTGCGCCAACGCGTTCGCCCCCGACGACGGCCGCGTGGTCGCGCTGACGCACGGCTGCGGCGCGCACAGCGAGGTGGCCCACGAGCTGACGCACGTCGCTCAGAGCGGCATGGCGGTGGAGCACGAGGAGCTCGAGGTCGAGCACAACGCGCCCACGGCCGGCGAGGCCTCGCAGGAGAGCCTGTCCGAGGACGAGTCCGAGAGCCTCGGGCACAGCTGACCGTTGCACTCGCCCGGCAGCGGGTAGTCGCGGGCGCATGGGCTTTCGCGAGCACGTGGCACTGCAGGTCGACGAGGGCGGTCGCGTCGTGGTCGAGGCGGGCGAGGAGCACCTCAACCAGCACGGCACCGTGCACGGCGGGGTGCTGGCGACCATGCTGGACGTCGCCATGGGCACCGCCGCCTTCGAGGCCAGCGGCGAGGCGCCGGTGACCGTCTCGCTGACGGTCACCTACCTCGAGCCGGGGCGGCCCGGCCGGCTGGAGGCGGTCGCCAACGTCCGCAAGCGCGGCAAGCGGCTGCTCGTCGTCGAGGGCGAGGTGCTCCAGAACGGCGACGTGGTGGCGGACGCGCTGGCGACGTTCTCCGTCAAGCCGTCCGCGTAGCCGACAGCAGCGTCAGGGCAGCAGCGTCAGGGCAGCGGCGCGCCAGGGCAGCGGCGTCAGGGCAGCGGCGCGGCGGTGCTGCCCAGGCCGGCGTCGCGGTCGATCGCGTCCCGGCGCCGCTGGGTGTAGCGCACGCCGATCAGGCCCAGGGCGGTGCCGCACACGCACATCGCGAGCCACCAGCCCTGCACCTCGGCGCCGGCCAGCCGGGCGATGCCGAGGACGACGAGCGCGAGCACCCACAGCGCCGTGCCGGCCAGCACGACCTTGCCGTCGTCGTGCTCGAGCGGCTCCGGGTCGGGGCGGCGCGGGCGGGTGGGCACAGGGCGACGGTACGCCCGGCGAGGCGGACACCGGGCCGCAACACGGGTCTGGGACCCTGCCCGCCATGACGACGCTCGACGCCCGCCCTTCTCCCCGTCCACCCGCCAACGGCCTGGACCGCTACTTCAAGATCTCCGAGCGCGGCTCGTCCGTGCAGCGCGAGGTCCGGGGCGGTCTGGCCACCTTCTTCACGATGGCCTACATCGTGGTGCTCAACCCGCTCATCATCGGTACCGCCGAGGACGTGGACGGCCGGATCCTGGGCATTCCGCAGGTCGCCGCGGCCACCTGCCTGGTCGCCGCCGGCATGACCATCCTGATGGGCGTGGTCGGGCGCTATCCGTTCGCGATCGCCACCGGGCTGGGCCTGAACGCCTTCGTGACGTTCTCCATCGCCAGCGAGATGAGCTGGGCCGACGCGATGGGCCTGGTGGTTCTCGAGGGCATCGTCATCACGGTGCTGGTGCTGACCGGCTTCCGGGTAGCGGTGTTCAACGCCATCCCGGTGCAGCTCAAGACCGCCATCAGCGTCGGCATCGGCCTGTTCATCGCCCTCATCGGCCTGGTCGACGCGGGCTTCGTCCGTCGTACGGACGCCGGCCCGGTGCCGGTGCAGCTCGGCCAGGCCGGCGAGCTCAGCGGCTGGCCGACCCTGGTCTTCGTCTTCGGCCTGCTGCTCACCGCCGTGCTGGTCGCCCGCCGCACCCGCGGCGCCATCCTGCTCGGCATCGTCATCACGACGGTCGTGGCGATCGTCGTCGAGGCGGTGTTCAAGGTGGGCGCGTCGTTCACGCCGGGTGACCCGCCGACCGTGAACCCCGACGGCTGGCAGCTCAACCTGCCCCAGGTGCCCTCCGACGTCGTCTCCGCTCCGGACCTGTCCCTGCTCGGCGACTTCTCGCTGTTCGGCGGGTTCGCCCGGGTCGGCGTCGTCGCTGCCCTGCTGCTGGTCTTCACGCTCATGCTGGCCGACTTCTTCGACACGATGGGCACCGTGGTCGGCGTCGGCGCCGAGGCCGACCTGCTGGACGCCGACGGCCGGCTGCCGGGTGTCGAGCGGGTGCTGCTGGTCGACTCCCTCGCCGCGATGGCGGGCGGCGCGGCCTCCGCGTCGAGCAACACCACCTACATCGAGAGCGCGGCCGGCGTCGGCGAGGGAGCCCGCACCGGGCTGGCCTCGCTGGTCACCGGCGGGCTGTTCCTGCTGGCGCTGTTCTTCACCCCGCTCGTCACCGTGGTGCCGTTCGAGGCCGCGTCGCCGGCCCTGGTCATCGTCGGGTTCCTGCTCATCACCCAGGTGAAGAACATCGACTTCGACGACTACACGATCGCGATTCCGGCGTTCCTCACCATCGTGATCATGCCGTTCACCTACTCCATCACCAACGGCATCGGTGCCGGCTTCGTGTCGTACGTCCTGCTGAAGGTCACGGCCGGCCGCGGCCGTGACGTGCACCCGCTGCTCTGGGTCGTGGCCGTGCTCTTCCTGATCTACTTCGGCATCGACCCGATCCAGGAGGCCCTGGTGGGCGACCCGGCGCCGGCCGGCACGTGAGGCGGCGCAGCTGCAGGCCGAGGGCCTGACCGCAGCGGCGGCGGACCCGTTCCCGGCTCGGCGAGCCGGAAGCGGGTCCGCCCGCGTTCCCTTAGCAAGGGCAATGACCTAGACTAAGGACATGCCGGACTCCGCCCTCGCCAGCACGCTGCGCCTGTCGGTGATGCGGCTGGCCCGGCGGATGCGCGCCGAGCGCGCCGACACCTCCCTGTCGCTGTCACAGCTCGCGGCCCTCGCGACCCTGGACCGCCACGGGCCGCTGGCTCCCGGCGAGCTGGCCGCCCACGAGAAGGTGCAGCCGCCGTCCATGACCCGGTTGGTGGCCTCGCTGGAGGCGGCCGCGCTGGTCACCCGGGCGGCCCACCCGACGGACGGCCGCCAGGTGCTGCTGTCCGTCGCGCCGGCCGGCCGGGCGCTGCTGCAGGAGGACCGCCGCCGGCGCGACGCCTGGCTGTCGGGCCAGCTGCGCGGCCTCGACCCGGCCGACCGTGAGGTCCTGCAGCGGGCGGTCGGGGTGCTCGAGCGGCTGGCCTCGTCATGAGCCCGGCGCTGTCGACGACCTTCCGGTCGCTGCGGGTGCGCAACTACCGGCTGTTCGCCACCGGGCAGGTCATCTCGCTGTCCGGCACCTGGGCGCAGCGGGTCGCTCAGGACTGGCTGGTGCTGGAGCTGTCCGGCAACAGCGGTGTGGCGCTGGGTCTGGTCACCGGCCTGCAGTTCCTGCCGGTGCTGCTGTTCGGCCTGTACGGCGGGGTGCTCGCCGACCGCTACGACAAGCGGCGCCTGCTGATCGGGGCGCAGGTCGTCATGGGCCTGCTGGCCCTCGCCCTCGCGGTGCTCGACCTGTCCGGGCTCGTGGCGCTGTGGCACGTCTACCTGCTGGCCGCGCTGCTGGGCTTCGCCGGCGTCGTGGACACCCCGGTGCGCCAGGCGTTCGTCAGCGAGATCGTCGGCCCGGAGGACCTCGCCAACGCGGTCAGCCTCAACAGCGCCACGTTCAACACCTCGCGCATCGTCGGCCCGGCGCTGGCCGGCGTGGCCATCGGCAGCGTCGGCACCGGCTGGGTGTTCCTGGCCAACGCGGTGTCCTACGTCGCCGTCGTCGCCGGGCTGTGCGCCATGCGGCCCGCCGAGCTGCGGCCGTCCAGGCGGGTGGCCCGGGCCAGGGGGCAGACGCGCGAGGGCCTGGCGTACGTCCGCTCGCGTCCGGACCTGCTGGTGCCCATCGTGCTCGTCGGCGTGGTCGGGATGTTCGGGTTGAACTTCCAGATCACTCTGGCGCTGATCGCCAAGGAGGTCTTCGGCAAGGGCGCGGACGCGTACGGCCTGCTGCTGTCGTGCCTGGCCCTCGGCTCGCTGGTCGGCGCCCTGGCCAGCGCCCGGCGGTCGGGGCCGCCGCGCACCCGGCGGCTGTTCGCCGCGGCTCTGGCCTTCGGGCTGCTGGAGATCCTGGCCGGGCTGGCGCCGTCGTTCGAGGTGATGGCGGTGCTGCTCATTCCGACCGGGTTCGCGGTGCTGACCTTCACCACGACGGCCAACACCACGGTGCAGCTGGGCGCCGACCCGGCCCTGCGCGGGCGGGTCATGGCCCTCTACGTGCTGGTCTTTCTCGGCGGCACCCCGCTCGGGGCGCCGCTGATCGGCGGGCTGGCGGAGCTGCTCGGCCCGCGGTCCAGCCTG
>JAOPWI010000180.1 GCA_025965755.1 Frankiales bacterium
CTGGTTCGGCGTCTCGCTGCTGCCCTCGTTCCTCATCTACGTCATCGCGATGGTCGGCGAGACCAACCGCGCGCCGTTCGACCTGCCTGAGGCCGAGTCGGAGCTGGTCGGCGGGTTCCACACCGAGTACACCTCGCTGAAGTTCGCGATGTTCTTCCTCGCCGAGTACATCAACATGATCACCGTCTCGGCGCTCGCGGTGACGATGTTCCTCGGCGGCTGGCGGGCTCCGTTCCCGTTCAGCCGGATCGAGTGGATGTCGGAGGGCTGGTTCCCGATGTTCTGGTTCCTGGCCAAGCTGCTGCTGTTCATCTTCTTCTTCGTCTGGCTGCGCGGCACGCTGCCCCGCATGCGCTACGACCAGTTCATGCGCCTGGGCTGGAAGCTGCTCATCCCGGTCAGCCTGGTCTGGATCCTGCTGGTGGCCGGCATCCGCACGGCCACGAACGAGGTCGAGGACCGCAGCACGCTGATTCTGGGCGTGCTCGTCGTCTGCATCCTGGTCGTCGGGCTGTTCTCCCTGCTGCCGGCGCCCAAGGAGGCCGAGCCGAGCGAGGACGACGGCACCGTCGCCGGCACCGGCCCGGTGTCGCTGGCCAACGGTGGCTTCCCGACGCCGCCGCTGGACCTCGTCGTGCCGCCGACACCCCGCTCCCTGCAGAAGGCGACCATCACGTCCGGCGCCCCCGACCGCACAGAGCAGGAGAGCTGATGGCCGGCTTCCTCGACCCCGTCAAGGGGTTCGGGGTGACCTTCGGTGCGATGTTCAAGAAGACCACCACCGAGGAGTACCCCGAGTACGTCCGCCCGACGGCGCCCCGCTACCACGGTCGCCATGTGCTGAACCGGCACGCGGACGGCCTGGAGAAGTGCATCGGGTGCGAGCTGTGCGCCTGGGCCTGCCCGGCCGACGCGATCTACGTCGAGGGCGCGGACAACACCGCCGAGAACCGCTTCTCGCCGGGCGAGCGCTACGCCTCGATCTACCAGATCAACTACCTGCGCTGCATCTTCTGCGGCCTGTGCATCGAGGCCTGTCCGACCCGCTCGCTCACCATGACCAACGAGTACGAGCTGGCCGACGACAGCCGGCAGGACCTCATCTTCACCAAGGAGCAGCTGCTCGCGCCGCTGCTGCCCGGCATGGAGCAGCCGCCCCACCCGATGCGGCTCGGCGAGACCGACACCGACTACTACCTGCGCGCCGGCTCGACCCCGTCGGTGCCCGGCGACCCGTCTGTGGAGGGCCGGCTGAACCCGGCTGAGAGCCGCGTGGAGCACCTCGGCGCCGGCGGGGGCGTGCCGCGATGAGCCCCGACCTCGTGCTCGCGGCCGCGTCGACCGGTGAGGCCGTCACCTTCTGGGTGCTCGGCCCGCTGTGCCTGATCGCCGCCGTGGCGATGGTGCTGGCCCGCAACGCCGTGCACGCCGCGCTGTTCCTCGCGGCGGTGATGCTGTCGCTGGCCGGTCTCTACGCCGCCCAGGACGCGCCGTTCCTGGCGGCCGTCCAGGTGATCGTCTACACCGGCGCGATCCTCATGCTGTTCCTGTTCGTGCTGATGCTCGTGGGCGTCGACTCCAGCGACTCGCTGGTGGAGACGCTGCGCGGCCAGCGGGTGGCCGCCGTCGTGCTCTCGCTCGGCTTCGGCGGGCTGCTGGTCGCGGCGCTGGCCACCGCGATCGACGGCGACACCGACGCGGGCCTGGCGCAGGCCAACGCGGAGGGCAACGTCGTCGGCATCGCCCGGCTGCTGTTCACCAAGTACGTCTTCGCCTTCGAGGTGACCAGCGCCCTGCTCATCACCGCGGCGCTGGGCGCGATGGTGCTGGCCCACAAGGAGCGGCTGACCCCCCGCCCGACGCAGAAGGACATGGCCCGGGCCCGGTTCGCCGGCGACCACCCGTGGCCGCTGCCCGGCCCCGGCGTCTTCGCCGACCACGACAGCGTCGCGACGCCGGCGCTGCTGCCCGACGGCTCGGAGTCGCAGGACTCGGTGCCCGCGACCATGCGCCAGGTCCAGCCGGGAAGCACGGTGCAGACGTGAGCCCGACGTACTACCTGTTCCTCGCCGCGTTGCTGTTCACCGTCGGCGCGGCCGGCGTGCTGCTGCGCCGCAACGCGATCCTGGTGTTCATGAGCGTCGAGCTCATGCTCAACAGCGTCAACCTGACCTTCGTGACGTTCAGCCGCATGAACGGCACGCTGGACGGCCAGATCATGGCGTTCTTCGTCATGGTCGTGGCCGCCGCCGAGGTCGTCGTCGGCCTGGCGATCATCATGAGCATCTTCCGGACGAGACGCTCGGCCTCGGTCGACGACGCGAACCTGCTGAAGTACTGACGCACCCGGCGTGCAGCCCAGACCCGCTGCCCGCCGACCCGCCCCGCCCTGATCCCCACGGCGGCCCTGCCTGGGCCCGCCGCCGCACGAGACGAGGACGACCCGTGCCCGCAAGCCCCCGACGAGCCGCGTCGTGAGCACGCTGCTCGCCGTCTCGGAGCCAGCGACCGAGTACGTCGCCGCGACGGGCACGCTGTCCTCGCTGTGGGTCCTGCTGGCCCTGCCGGCCTTCGGCGCCACCACGATCCTGTTGCTGCGCGGCCGGACCCGCACCTGGGGTCCCTACCTGGCGATCGCGACGTGTGGCGCCGCCTTCGCCTGGGCGCTGGTGAGCTTTCTCGAGCTGCGCGGCCTGGAGAACAGGTCGGTCGACCTGCACCTGTGGTCCTGGATCCCGGTCAACGGCTTCCAGGTCGACGCCGGCCTGCTGTACGACCCGCTGTCGGCGACCTTCACGCTGCTCATCACGGGTGTCGGCCTGCTGATCCACATCTACTCGCTGGGCTACATGGAGCACGACGAGCGGCGCTGGCTGTTCTTCGGCTACCTCAACCTGTTCGTCACGGCGATGCTGCTGCTCGTTCTCGGCAACAGCTATCTCGCCCTGTACGTCGGCTGGGAGGGCGTCGGCCTCGCGTCGTACCTGCTCATCTCCTGGTACTTCTGGAAGCCCAGCGCGGCGACCGCCGGCAAGAAGGCGTTCATCGCCAACCGGGTCGGCGACGTCGGGCTCTCCCTGGCGATCATGGTCATGTTCGCGACGCTCGGGACCACCTCCTTCGAGGGCGTCTTCGGCTCGGCCGAGCAGCTGACGGCCGGCGCGGCGACCGCCATCGGCCTGCTGCTGCTGCTGGGTGCCTGCGGCAAGTCGGGCCAGTTCCCGCTGCACACCTGGCTGCCCGACGCGATGGAGGGCCCGACCCCGGTCTCGGCCCTCATCCACGCATCGACCATGGTCACCGCCGGCGTCTACCTGATCGCCCGGTCGATGCCGGTCTACGTGCAGTCGCCCGACGCGCAGCTGGTCGTCAGCATCATCGGCGCCATCACGCTGGTCATCGGCTGCGTCATCGGCTGCGTCTACGACGACATCAAGAAGGTGCTGGCCTACTCGACCGTCAGCCAGATCGGCTACATGTTCCTCGCGGTCGGCATTCCGGGCGCCGGCGCCATCGCGATCCTGCACCTGCTCACCCACGGCTTCTTCAAGGCCTGCATGTTCCTGTCGGCCGGCTCGGTCATGCACGGCATGAACGACCAGGTCGACATGCGCCGCTTCGGCGCCCTGCGCAAGGTCATGCCGGTGACCTTCGGCTGCATGCTGGTCGGCTACCTGGCGATCATCGGCATTCCGCCGTTCGCCGGGTTCTTCTCCAAGGACCTGATCATCGAGCACGCGTTCAACCAGGGCGGCACCCGCGGTGCGGTTCTGGGAACGGTGGCCCTGGTGGGCGCCGGCATCACGGCCTTCTACATGACCCGCCTGATGCTGATGACCTTCTTCGGCAAGAAGCGCTGGACCGCCGACGTGCACCCGCACGAGAGCCCGGCGGTCATGACCGGCCCGATGGTCCTGCTGGGCGTCGGCTCCGTCGTCTCCGGCTTCCTGCTGGTGCGCGGCGACGCGCTGGTGCACTGGCTGGAGCCGGTGCTGCCCGAGCAGGAGCAGGAGCACGTGTTCGAGGCCATCACCGTCAGCATCATGACGGTGGGCGTCTCGCTGCTGGGCGTGCTGGCCGCCTACCTGCTGGTGCACCGCAAGGCGGTCCCTCACTTCCCGCCGGTCGCGGTCAGCCCGCTGACCACGGCAGCCCGCAACAACCTCTACCTCGACAGCCTCAACGAGTCGCTGCTCATGCGCCCGGGCCAGTACCTCACCCGGATGCTCGTGTGGTTCGACAACCGCGGCATCGACGGCGCGGTCAGCGCCGTCGCGGCCGGTGTCGGCGGCAGCTCGGGTCGCCTGCGGCGCCTGCAGACCGGGTTCGTCCGGTCGTACGCGCTGTCGATCTTCGCCGGCGCCATGCTCGTCGCCGGCTCCCTGCTCCTCGTGAGGATCGGCCCGTGACCGGCACTGCCCCTTCGTTTCTGGCTGATTGGCCCTGGCTGACGATTCTGGGGATCGTGCCGCTGGTCGGAACGGCGCTCGTCGCGGCCCTGCCGACCCGCCTGGCCCGGCCGGTCTCGCTGCTCACCTCGCTCGTGGTGCTCGCCGGCACGATCGCCATGTGCGCGGCCTTCGAGCCCGACGGGGAGCGCTTCCAGTTCGTCCAGGCCTATGACTGGATCCCGGCCTTCGGCGTGCAGTACGCCGTCGGCGTCGACGGCATCGCCCTCGTGCTCATCGCGCTGGTCGCGGTGCTCGTCCCGGTCGTCATCGTCGCCAGCTGGAACGAGGCCGAGGAGGGCGAGCAGGCGATGGTGCCGGACGCCGGCAGCAGCGCCCCGGCCGCCGGCCGCATCCGCAGCGTCAAGACGTTCTTCGCGCTGATCCTGGTCCTCGAGACGATGATGATCGGGGTCTTCGCCGCCACCGACGTCTTCCTGTTCTACGTCTTCTTCGAGGCCGTGCTCATTCCGATGTACTTCCTCATCGGCAGCTACGGCGGGCCGCGCCGGTCCTACGCCGCCGTGAAGTTCCTGCTCTACAGCCTCGTGGGCGGCCTGCTCATGCTGGCCGCCGTGATCGGCCTCTACGTCACCTCGGCCGACCAGGGCGAGGGCACCTTCGCCTTCGAGCGCCTGACCGAGCTGGAGATCAGCACCCCGGTCCAGATCGCCCTGTTCCTCGGGTTCTTCATCGCCTTCGCGATCAAGGCGCCGTTGTGGCCCTTCCACACCTGGCTGCCGGACGCCGGCGCCGAGGCGCCCGTCGGCGGCGCGGTGCTGCTCGTCGGCATTCTGGACAAGATCGGCACGTTCGGCTTCCTGCGCTACTGCCTGCCGCTGTTCCCGGAGGCCGCGGACATCCTCGGGCCGTACATCATCGTGCTGTGCGTGATCGGGATCCTGTACGGCGCGCTCGTCGCCATGGGCCAGAAGGACCTCAAGCGGCTGGTGTCCTACACCTCGGTCGCCCACTTCGGCTTCATCGGGCTGGGCTGCTTCGCGTTCACCAGCCAGGCGCAGACCGGCGCGGTGCTCTACATGGTCAACCACGGCCTCTCGACCGGGGCCCTGTTCCTCGTCATCGGCTTCCTGGTGGCCCGCGGCCGCACGCGCAACGTCGAGGACTACAGCGGCGTCGCCAAGGTGGCGCCGGTTCTCGCCGGCCTGTTCCTCGTCGCCGGCCTGTCGTCGCTGGCGCTGCCCGGGCTGTCGACGTTCGTCAGCGAGTTCCTGGTGCTGGTCGGGACCTACACCCGCTACCCGGTCGCCGCGGTGTTCGCGACGGTCGGCATCATTCTCGCCGCCCTGTACATCCTGTGGGCCTACCAGCGGACGATGCAGGGCGAGCTCCGGGTGCCGGCCGGAGCGCGCATGCGCGACCTGCGTGGCCGCGAGGTGCTCGCGGTGGCCCCGCTGATCGCGCTGATGCTGTTCCTCGGCTTCTACCCCAAGCCGCTCACGGACGTCATCACGCCCGCCGTCAACGCGACCATGCAGGACGTCGGCAAGCAGGACCCTGCGCCGACCCACGCCCAGCCCACCAGGTAGAGGACGACCCGTGCCCACCGACATTCAGGCGCCGTCCTTCGACTACGCCGCCCTGTCGCCGATGTTCATCGTCTTCGGCGCCGCGGTGCTCGGCGTGCTCGTCGAGGCGTTCGTGCCCCGCCGCTCGCGCCGCCGCGTGCAGATCGTCGTCTCCCTCGCCGGCCTGATCGGCGGCCTGGTCGCCGTCGTCCTGCTGGCCGGCCACAGCTCGCTCGAGGCCGAGGGCGCGATCGCGATCGACGGACCGACGCTGTTCCTGCAGGGCACGCTGTGCATCCTCGGGGCGGCCAGCATCCTGCTGCTGTCGGAGCGGTCCCTGGACAGCTCCGGCGGCGACATCGTCACGCAGGCGGCGGTGCTGCCCGGCAGCCGCGAGGACCTGCAGCTGTCGGAGTCGCAGGGCATCCAGACCGAGGTCTATCCGCTGGCGCTGTTCTCGCTCGGCGGCATGCTGCTGTGGCCGGCGGCCAACAACCTGATCCTGTCCTTCATCGCCCTCGAGGTGCTGTCCCTGCCGCTGTACCTGATGGCCGGTCTCGCCCGCCGCCGGCGCCTGCTGTCGCAGGAGGCCGCGGTGAAGTACTTCCTGCTCGGCGCCTTCTCGTCCGCCTTCTTCCTGTACGGCGTGGCGCTGCTCTACGGCTACGCCGGCAGCGTCGACCTCGGCGACATCTTCGACGCCACCGGGCGCGCGGGCAGCAACGAGGTGCTGCTGCTGCTCGGCCTGGCCATGCTGGCCGTCGGCCTGCTGTTCAAGGTCGGGGCGGTGCCGTTCCAGGCCTGGACGCCGGACGTCTACCAGGGCTCACCCACCGCGGTCACCGCCCTGATGGCCGCCTGCACCAAGATCGCCGCCTTCGGCGCCCTGCTGCGGATCTTCTACGTCGGCTTCGGCCGTACGGAGTGGGACTGGCGCCCCATGATGTGGGCCATCGCGATCGTGACGATGGTCGTCGGCGCCGTGCTCGCGGTCACGCAGACCGACGTCAAGCGCATGCTGGCGTACTCGTCGGTCGCGCACACCGGCTTCATCCTCGTCGGCGTCATCGCGGTCAACCGCGAGGGCCTGTCCGGCACGCTGTTCTACCTGGTGGCGTACGGCTTCACGACGCTCGCGGCGTTCGCCGTCGTCACGCTGGTGCGCGACTCCTCCGGGGAGGCGACCCACCTGTCCTCCTGGGCCGGGCTCGGCCAGCGCAGCCCGCTGGTCGCCGGCGTCTTCGCGTTCTTCCTGCTCGCCCTGGCCGGCATCCCGCTCACCAGCGGCTTCATGGCCAAGTTCGCGGTGTTCCAGGCGGCGACCCAGGGCGGGGCCACCGCGCTCGTCGTGGTCGGCGTGGTGGCCAGCGCGGTGACGGCCTTCTTCTACGCTCGTGTCATCGTGCTCATGTTCTTCCAGGACCCGGCCCCGGACGGCCCCACCGTCGCGATCCCGAGCGCCTACACGGCGGCCACCATCGCGCTCGGCCTGGCCGTGACGCTGGTGCTCGGCATCCTCCCGCAGCCGGTCCTGGACCTCGCCGACCAGGCCGCGCTGTTCGTGCGATGAGGATTCTGTGACCAGCGACGGCCCGGTCCGCGGCGCCGCCGTCCTGCAGTCCGCCGATCCGGCCCTGGCGGCGTCGATCTCCCAGCAGCTCGAGCGGGTCGAGGAGCGCTTCCGCGAGGTCGTGCAGAGCGCCCACCCGCTGCTGACCGAGGCGAGCCGCCACCTCGTGCTGGCCGGTGGCAAGCGCGTGCGCCCGCTGCTGGCGCTGCTCGCGGCCCACCTCGGCGATCCGACCGCTCCCGGCGTGGTCGACGCCGCGGTCGTCGTCGAGCTCACCCACGTCGCGACGCTGCACCACGACGACGTCATGGACGAGGCGGCCCTGCGCCACGGCGTGCCGTCGGCCAACGCCCGCTGGACCAACACGGTCGCCATCCTCACCGGCGACTACCTGTTCGCCCGCGCCTCCGACCTCACGGCGGGGCTGGGCACGGCAGCGACCCACCTGCAGGCGCGCACCTTCGCCCGGCTGGTCGAGGGCCAGATCGCCGAGACGGCGGGGCCGGGAGAGGGCGAGGACCCGGTGGCCCACCACTTCCGGGTGCTGTCGGACAAGACGGCCTCGCTGATCGCCACCTCGGCCGAGCTGGGCGCCATGACGGCCGGGGCTCCGGCCGACGACGTCGCCCGGGTGGCCCGGTTCGGTGAGCTGTTCGGCATCGCCTTCCAGCTGTCCGATGACCTGATCGACATCCGCAGCGAGAGCGCGGCGTCGGGCAAGACGCCCGGCACCGACCTGCGCGAGGGCATCCGCACGCTGCCGGCACTGCTCGCGCTGGCCGCCGACGATCCGGCGGGCGCCCGGCTGCGGGAGCTGGTCGCCCGGCCGCTGCCGGACGACGCCGAGCACGCCGAGGCGCTCGCGCTGCTGCGCGCGCACCCGTCGCTGGGGCAGGCGCAGGAGCGGCTGCAGGCCTACGTCGACCAGGCCCGCGAGGCGGCCGGCAGCCTGCCGGCCGGACCGCCCCGGGACGCGCTGCTGGGGCTGGCCGACTTCGTGCTGGCGCGCAGCGGCTGAACCGGTGTCTGCGCTGGACCCGGTGCGGCTGGTCCTCGACTGGGGGCCGCGATTGCGGCTGTCCGTCTTCGATGTCGGCCTGGCCTGCTGCGCGGTGGAGTTCGTCGCCGCCTCCATGAGCGGTCAGGTGCCCCACGCCGGCGGCCCGGGCGACGCCGACGTGCTGGTCATCTCCGGCACCGTGACCGACAAGCTGGCGCCGGCGGTGCGGCGCCTGTACGACGCCATGCCCGAGCCTCGCTACGTCATCTCGATGGGCTCGTGCGCCAACAGCGGCGGCCCGTACTGGGACTCGTACTCGGTGACCAAGGGCGTCGACCAGCTCATCCCGGTCGATGTCTACGTGCCCGGCTGCCCGCCCCGGCCGGAGGCGCTGCTGCACGGGCTGCAGCAGCTGGCGTCGCGCGTCACGCAGCCGGCTGCCGTACGCCCGGTCACCGGGTCTGCGCCGCTGGTCGGCCCGCCCGGCGGGGTGCGCGGCCCGCAGGACCTGCGGCCGTGACCCTCGTCGAGCAGGTCCAGGGGCTGCTGGGAGCGGTCGCCCGCTGCTCGTGGTCCTACGAGCAGGCGACCGTGGACCTGCCGCGCGAGGAGTGGGTGCCGGCCGTGACCGCGGTGCGGGACCGGCTGGGCATGGTGCTGTTCGACTGGCTCGGTGCGGTGGACGAGGGTGACGCCGGCTTCGACGTCGTGCTGCGGCTGTGGGCGCCGGCCGACCGGCGCGGGCTGCTGCTGCGCACCCGCTGTCCCCGCGACGACGCCCGCGTACCGTCGCTGACCGCGGTGTTCGCCGGCGCGGACTGGCACGAGCGCGAGACGTGGGAGATGTTCGACATCGCCTTCGACGGCCACCCGGGGCTCGTCCCGCTGCTGCTTCCCGACGGCTTCGTCGGTGCGCCGCTGCGCAAGGAGTTCGTGCTCGCGACCCGGGCGGCCCAGCCCTGGCCCGGCGCGCCGGAGCCGGGGGAGAGCCGGGCCGACGCCGTCCCCGGCCGTCGCCGGGTGCTGCCGCCAGGGGTGCCCGCTCCCGGGACCTGGCCGTGAGCGAGCCGGGGCTGGAGCACGGGCTGTCGCTCGTGCGCCAGGCGCTCGAGCAGCCGCTGCCTGCCCGCAGCCGGGGCGTCGTGGCGCTGCTCGAGGAGAACTGCACCGTCTGCATGCTGTGCGCCCGCGAGTGCCCCGTCTGGTGCATCACCATCGACTCGCACAAGGAGGCGATCCCGCCGACCCACCCGCGTCAGCGGCCACGCGCCCGCAACGTGCTCGACCGCTTCGACATCGACTTCTCGCTGTGCATGTACTGCGGCATCTGCATCGAGGTCTGCCCGTTCGACGCGCTGTTCTGGTCGCCCGAGCACGCCTACGCCGAGGCCGACATCGGCGGCCTGGTCCACGAGCGCGAGCGGCTGCGTGAGTGGATGTGGACGGTGCCGCCCCCGCCGCCGTACGACCCCGCCGCCGAGCCCGCCCGCGAGGTCACCGAGGCCGAGCGGGCCGCCACCCGCCCGCCCCGCTCCTA
>JAOPWI010000290.1 GCA_025965755.1 Frankiales bacterium
GGCTTCCAGGAACTCCGGTCGTCCCCAGATCGTCGGGACAGGTGCTGCGGTGCACCGGCCGGACGGGGTAGACCTGTCGCGTCGGGCGTGCCCGGCGGCGGGCCGCACACGCTGAGCCCGTCACTGCGACGGAAGGTCCCTCATGGGTGTCTCGCTGAGCAAGGGTGGCAACGTCTCGCTGACCAAGGAGGCTCCCGGCCTCACCGCGGTCGTGGTCGGCCTCGGCTGGGACGCGCGCTCCACCACCGGCACCGAGTTCGACCTCGACGCCTCCGCGATCCTCTGCAACGCCCAGGGCAAGGTCGTCAGCGACAGCCACTTCGTCTTCTTCAACAACACGAAGAGCCCCGAGGGCAGCGTCGAGCACACCGGCGACAACCTCACCGGTGAGGGCGAGGGCGACGACGAGCAGCTCAAGGTCGACCTCGCGAAGGTCCCCGCCGAAGTCGACAAGATCGTGTTCCCCGTGTCGATCTACGACGCCGAGGCCCGCAGCCAGAGCTTCGGCCAGGTCCGCAACGCGTTCATCCGCGTCGTCAACCAGGCGGGCGGCGCGGAGGTCACCCGCTACGACCTGTCCGAGGACGCCTCGACCGAGACCGCCATGGTCTTCGGCGAGCTGTACCGCAACGGCGCCGACTGGAAGTTCCGGGCCGTGGGCCAGGGGTACGCCCAGGGCCTGCGCGGCATCGCGCAGGACTTCGGCGTCAACGTCGGCTGACCCAGCACCTCCCCGCACGACCCGCCGGCGGGACCCTCGCGGTCCCGCCGGGCGGGCGTCCTGCCCTGTCCCTTTCCCCGCCGGAGGTCCCCGTGGTCGACTACACCAAGCGCCCGAAGGCGTCGCCCGCTCCCGAGCCGGCCGCTGCGCCCGCTGCTGCTGCGCCCGCCGTGTCGCTGAGCAAGGTCACCCTCACCAAGTCCGCACCGTCCATCTCGCTCAAGAAGAGCGCCGGCGGTCGCATGCGCGTCAACCTCGCCTGGAACGCCCGCCCCGAGGGCACCGGCGGCGGCGGGTTCCTCAAGAAGCTGGCCGGTGGCAACCGGGGCATCGACCTCGACCTGGGCTGCCTGTTCGAGCTGCGCGACGGCACCAAGGGCGTCGTGCAGGCGCTCGGCGGGGCCTTCGGCGCGCTCGACGCCCCTCCGTACGTCCTGCTCGACGGCGACGACCGCTCCGGCGGGGGTGGCGAGAACCTCACGGTCAACCTCGACCGGCTGGCCGACATCAAGCGGATCATCGTCTTCGCGTTCATCTACGACGGCGTGCCGGCCTGGGACAAGGCGGACGGCGTCGTGACGCTGTTCCCGCAGGGCGAGGCGCCGATCGAGATCCGCCTCGACGAGTCGTCCGGCAGCCGCATGTGCGCGCTGGCGCTGCTCGAGAACACCGGCGGCGCCCTCAAGATCACCCGCGAGGTCCGCTACATCAACGGCGCGCAGGACAAGCTCGACCAGGCGTACGGCTGGGGCATGGACTGGACCCCCGGCCGCAAGTAGCCCGGCGGTCCGGCGACGGCTGTCGCCGAAGCTTCACCGCTTGTCCGTCCGCAGGTCCCCGTTCCGCGCTGCTGCGGCAGCGCGGAACGGGCATGCTGTTGCGCTCCGGGAACGCGCCTGCGCCGACCCCCGTCCCGCTGGAGGTGCTGTGACGACCACGCTGAGCAAGGGCTCCAACGCCGGCCTGGAGGCGTCTGGCGTCGCCAGCGGCACCGTCGTGGTGACGCTGTCGTGGCAGGCCCGTCCCGGCCTGGACGCCGACTGCAGCGCGCTGCTGCTGGCGGCCGGCACCGGCAAGGTGCGCTCGGACGACGACTTCGTCTTCTACAACCAGCCGAGCGGCGCGGGTGGCGCCGTGCGGCACCTCGGCAAGCAGGTGCTCGGCGCGGCCACCGTCGACCGGGTGCAGGTCGCCACGCGCGAGCTGCCCGCAGCGGTGGACCGCGTCGTCGTGGCAGCCAGCGCCGACGGCGGGACGTTCGGCCAGCTCGGCGCCCTGTCGGTGACCGTGGCCGACGCCGCCACCCCGGACAGCCCCGCCGTGCGCTTCGACATCGGGGACGCGACCACCGAGACCGCCCTGCTGTTCGTCGAGCTGTACCTGCGCGGCGGCGCCTGGAAGGTCCGGGCCGTCGGCCAGGGCTATGCCAGCGGGCTGGCCGGCCTGGCCCGCGACTTCGGCGTCAGCGTCGACGAGGAGCCGGCCGCGGCGGCACCCGCGGCGGCGGCGACCCGCACGCTGGGCGGGCCGGCCGCTGCGCCGGTCAGCCTGGAGAAGAGGCGGCTCGTCGACCTCGAGAGCCGGCTCAACGAGTCGCGGGCGCCCAACGCCAGCGCGCTCGTCAGCCTGGTCAAGCAGGCGGGCGTCTCCCTGGAGAAGCGGGGGCTGGGCGAGCACACCGCGCGGGTCGCCCTGTGCATCGACATCTCCGCGTCCATGTCGGGCCTGTTCCGGCGCGGCGCCGTGCAGCGGCTGGCCGAGCGGGTGCTCGCCCTCGCGATGCGCTTCGACGACGACGGCGCGGTCGACGTCTTCCTGTTCGGTCGGGACGCCCACGTCGCCCCGCCGATGACGCTGGACAACAGCGCCGACTACCTGCTGCGGGCGCTGAAGGCCCACCCGCTGGAGGGCGCGACCTTCTACGGCAAGGCCATGCGCGAGGTGCGCGAGCACTACTTCGGCAGCTCCGCGGCGCGCACCGCGCCGCTGCGCGAGCGCGTGCCGGTCTACGTCATGTTCCTCACCGACGGCGAGCCCAACGACCGCAAGGACGCCGAGGAGCAGGTGCGCGCCAGCGCGTACGAGCCGCTGTTCTGGCAGTTCCTGGGCATCGGCCGGCGGTTCCCGTTCCTCGAGAAGCTCGACGACCTCAAGGGCCGCTACCTCGACAACGCCGACTTCTTCGCCATCGGCGAGGACGAGCTGCTCGGGCGCAACCCGGTGCCCGACGAGCAGCTGTTCGACCGCTTGATGCAGGAGTACCCGGGCTGGCTGCCCCAGGCCCGGACGAAGGGGCTGATCGGATGAGGCACTTCGGCTACCTGGCCGCCGCGGAGCGGGCGTCGCTGTTCGCGGTGCCGCCGCAGCCCTTCACCCGCAGCAGCAGCCGGGGCACCCTCGCCCTGGCTCTGGGCGCCACCCTCTACAGCCCGGGCACCCGCCTCACGCTGGCCGCCGACGCCCGCCGGGCCGCGGCCATCGGCGCCACCAGCCAGGTCTGGTGCCTCGAGGACGCCATCCCGCACGACGCGGTCGGGGCCGCCCAGGCCAACGTCGTCGACCAGCTGCGCCGGCTGCACGCCGAGGGCTCGACGGTCGACCTGCCGCTGCTGTTCGTTCGCGTCCGCTGGCCGGAGCAGCTGGTCGAGATCGCCGGCGCCGCCGGGCCGGCCGCCTCGCTGCTGACCGGCTTCGTGCTGCCGAAGTTCGCCCCCGGCCCCGCCGGCAAGGCCTGGCTGGAGGCGCTGCGCGCGGCCCAGCAGGTCAGCGGCGCCCGGCTGTTCGCCATGCCCGTGCTCGAGCACGAGGACCTGGCCTACCTCGAGACCCGCCGCGAGCACCTGTCGGGCGTGCGCGCGCTGCTGGACACGGCCCGCGAGGACGTGCTCTGCGTCCGCGTCGGCGGCACCGACCTCGGTGGGCTGTTCGGCCTGCGTCGGGACCGCGAGACGGTCATCTGGGACGTCGCCGTCGTCCGGGACGCCCTCGCCGACGTGCTCAACACGTTCGCCCGGCGTGGCGACTTCCTCGTCAGCGGCCCGGTGTGGGAGCACTTCGACACCGGCGACCGGCTCTTTCGCACCCAGCTGCGGTCGACCCCGTTCGAGCGCAACCGGGTGACCCGGCTGCGGGAGCGGCTGCTGCGCCACGACGTCGACGAGCTGCTGCGCGAGGTGTCCCTGGACCGGGTCAACGGCTTCTCCGGCAAGACCGTCATCCACCCCACCCACGTGTCGGTGGTCAACGCGATGCACGCCGTGACCCGCGAGGAGTACGACGACGCCCTCAGCGTGCTGGCCGGCCGCCACCACGGCGGCGTCGTGCGCAGCCCGTCCGGCGGCAAGATGAACGAGACCGGCCCGCACGGCCTGTGGGCCGAGCAGGTCGCCGCCCGGGCCGCCGTCTTCGGCGTGCTGGCCCACCCCGACGGCGTCATCGGGCTGCTCGATGCCGGCTGGCGGGCGGCGCAGGACGCCTACCCCGCGGCGGCTCCGGCGGCCGTCGTCCCGTGACCCCGCTCCCCCTCGGCAACGTCGTCGCGGACGGCCTCGGCCTCACCTTCGCCGTGCGGTCCTCTCCGTACGCCCTCGAGCTCGGTGCGCTGGCCGGCCTCGCGCTGCGCGAGAACCCCAAGCGGGCGCAGCTCGTGGTGTCGACCGTCCTGGGCAAGCACCTGCCGGTCGCGCCCAGGACGGCCCGCGGCGCGGCACTGCTGCTCGCCGCGCTGATCGCCGGGAAGGACGGCCTGTCCACGCAGGACCTGCACGCCCCCGGCGACCCGGTCGGGCGTTTCCCCGGCGCCCCGGTCGTGCTCGGCTACTGCGAGACCGCGACCTCCCTCGGGCACCTGGTCGCCGACTGCTTCGCGGGCGCCGACTACGCGCACACCACCCGGCGCACCGACCCGTCCGTGCCGGTGGTGCTCACCTTCCAGGAGGAGCACAGCCACGCGGTCGACCACGCGCTGCAGCTCACCGACCCGGGCCTGCTCGACGATCCGGCCCGCCCGCTGGTCCTGGTCGACGACGAGCTGACCACCGGGCGCACCGCGCTCAACACGATCGAGGAGCTGCACCGGCGGGCCCCCCACGACCGCTACGTCGTGGCCGCCCTGCTCGACGTGCGCAGCGCCGCGGCGGTCGCCGCCTTCGACGAGCGGGCCGCCGGCCTCGGCGTCGAGGTGGAGGTGGTGTCGCTGCTGGCCGGCGCCCTGACGCTGCCCGACGACGTGGCCGCCCGGGTCAGCGCGCTGCGCACGACGCTCGAGGCCGCTCCCGCCGCACCCGTGCCCGCCGGTGCCGGTCGGGTGCGGGTGCTGTCCGGCGCCTGGCCGGCGGGGCTGCCGCTCGGCGGCCGCACC
>JAOPWI010000296.1 GCA_025965755.1 Frankiales bacterium
CGAGTCGTCCGAGACGCCGGAGGCGGCGACCACGCGGTGGCCGGCGCGCAGCAGGGCGGCGCCGAGGACGGCCCCGACACGACCTGCGCCGATCACGCCCACATCGAGCCGGGCTGCTTGCGGGAGAGCCATCAGGGGCCGTTCCAGTCCTACGCGGGGTACCGGACGAGTGCTGCACGAGTGTCGACGCCGGGCCACCCGGCGTCCATGCCTTGTGATCGGGATCACCACCGCGGGAACCCCGCCCGGGGAACTCGGCCAGCTGCCCTCGCCCGGGGCTGACGGGACGGCCGCTCGGCGGGGCCCCACCCGGCCGCCGCGCTCGGGTGCGGTCACCCGCGGGCGTCCTCCGGCGGTGCGCCGTCGGGCGAGGGCTCGACGTAGCGGCCGGCCTGGGCGTCGTTGGGCAGGACCACCTGGGTGCACCGGCTGACCGCCAGGAGCAGGCCGTCGCCGTCGTGCAGCTCGGCGCTGCAGAAGACGACCCGACGGGTGCGGCGCACGACCGACCCGGTGGCGACCACCCGCCCGGGCCGGGTGGAGCGCAGGAACTCCACGCGCAGGTCGGCGGTGAGGAACGCCTGGTCGGCGTCCAGCACGCTCCAGCAGGCGCCGCCCATCGCGGCGTCCAGGATCGCCGTGACGAGGCCGCCCTGGATGACCGCACCGCCCGCGGTCGGGAAGCCGTACTCGGGGGTGGCCTCCCAGGCGATGGACGTGGTCCCCTCGCTCCAGGACAGCCGCTCGTAGCCCAGCGTCGTCCACAGGTGCACGCCGGACCGCAGGCCGTCGTCGAACCGCTTCAGGTCTTCATCCATGCTCGGCAGCATGGATCACGTCCCCTGGCGCACCGCCATGGGGGAGGCGCTGTACGGCCCGGAGGGCTTCTTCGTCCGGGAGCGCCCGGCGGACCACTTCCGCACCTCCGTCGCCGCCTCACCGCTGTACGCCGCGGCCGTTCGCCGGCTCGCGGGCCAGGTCGACGAGGCGCTCGGCCGGCCGGACCCGTTCGATCTGGTGGATCTGGGCGCAGGCCGGGGGGAGCTGCTGCAGGCGCTCCCCGACGTGCCCGCCCGGTGGCGGCTGACCGCGGTCGAGCTGGCCCCCGACCCGGGGGTCGGCCTGCGGTGGCTGTCCGAGGTGCCTGCCGTGCACGGGCTGCTGTTCGCCAACGAGTGGCTGGACGACGTGCCGCTCGACGTCGTGCAGGACGGCCGGCTGGTGCTCGTCGCGCCGGACGGGTCGGAGGTGCCCGGCCCGCCGTCGCCGTACGGCGACTGGTGCGCGCGCTGGTGGCCGGGCGGCGGGCGGGTCGAGGTGGGGCTGTCCCGGGACCGGGCCTGGGCCCGGGCGGCCGGGCAGGTCCGGCGCGGGCTGGCGGTCGCGGTCGACTACGGGCACGTCCTGGGCGAGCGGCGCCCCACCCTCACCGGCTACCGCGGCGGCCGGCAGGTGCCGCCGGTGCCCGACGGCTCCTGCGACATCACCGCCCACGTCGCGCTCGACTCCTGCGCGGCGGCGACCGGCGCCCGGCTCCTCACGCAGCGCGAGGCGCTCCGGTCGCTCGGTGTCGACGGGACGCTCCCGGCGTACGGGCCGGGGTACGCCGCGGCGCTGCAGGCGGCGTCCCAGGCCGCGACCCTGCTGGACCCGGCCGGGCTGGGCGGCTTCGGCTGGC
The DNA here is from genome assembly GCA_025965755.1 of Frankiales bacterium. Classification (GTDB taxonomy): domain Bacteria; phylum Actinomycetota; class Actinomycetes; order Mycobacteriales; family SCTD01; genus RYN-170. The sequence goes on from JAOPWI010000296.1 coordinate 1,679, forward strand.
TGGTTCAGGAGGTCGGCCTGCCGGCTCTCCTAGGCTCGCGGGCGTGACCCGCGAGCTGACCGTCGGCATCGGGGCGGCCGAGCTCACGACCGCCGACCTGGTCCTGGACCTCGGGCAGCACCACCCGTCCAACCACGGCGCCCTGCGGCTGGCGCTGGTGCTGGACGGCGACGTCGTCGTGCGCGCCGAGCCGGTCGTCGGCTGGATGCACCGCGGCGCCGAGAAGCTCTTCGAGGTCCGCGACTACCGCCAGGTGCTGGTGCTCGCCAACCGGCACGACTGGCTGTCGGCCTTCAGCAACGAGATCGGGATCGCGCTGGCGGTCGAGCGGATGCTCGGCATGGAGGTCCCGGAGCGGGCCACCTGGCTGCGCACGCTGCTGGCCGAGCTCAACCGGGTGCTCAACCACCTGATGTTCCTGGGCACCACGCCGTTCGAGGGCGCCCGGCCGTTCACCGGCTTCGCCGAGCGCGAAGCCGTTCAGCGCGTCATGGAGGAGGTCTCCGGCGGGCGGCTGCACTACATGCTCAACCAGGTCGGCGGCCTCAAGCAGGACGTGCCGGCCGGCTGGCCGGTCCGGGTCCGCCGGGCCGTCGAGGGCGTGCGCGGGGTGCTGCCGGCGCTGCAGCAGCTGGTCGACGCCTGCCCGCGCGGCGTCGGCGTGCTGCGCCCCGAGACGGCCCTGGCCTACGGCGTCAGCGGGCCGGTCGCCCGCGCCTGCGGCGTCGACGTCGACCTGCGGCGCGACGACCCGTACCTGGCCTACGCCGAGCTGGCCTTTCCCGTCGTCGTGCGCAGCGACGGCGACAGCTGGAGCCGCTTCGCCTGCGTGCTCGACCAGGTCGGCGTGTCGCTCGACCTGGTGGACGCGTGCCTGGACCGGCTGCCCGGCGGCGCCGTCAACGTGCGGCTGCCCAAGACCGTCAAGGCGCCGGAGGGGCACACCTACGCCTGGACCGAGAACCCGCTGGGCGCGATGGGCTACTACCTCGTGTCCCGCGGCGAGAAGACGCCGTGGCGCCTGGCCATGCGCACGGCCTCGTTCAACAACGTCTCCGCGCTGCCGGCGCTGCTGCCGGGCGTGCACCTGCAGGACCTCGTGACCGTGCTGGCGTCGCTGTTCTTCGTCGTCGGCGACATCGACAAGTGAGCGGGCTGGACCTGCTCGACTGGCGCCGGCAGGTGGCCGGAACCTACGCCGCGGTGCGGGCGCTGCCGCCGGCGCAGGGCCACGCGCGCTGGGTGGCCGACCGCTCGTCGCTGTTCGCCACGCATCCGGAGTCGCCCCGGCGGTCGGCGGTGCTGCGCGTCGCGGCGTACGACCCGGCGCTGCGGGCGCAGGTGCCGCTGTCGCCGGCCGCGCCGCAGCGCATCGAGGTCCCGACCGCGACCGACGGCCTCGTGCCGTTCGACCGGATCGGCGTCCTGCACACCCCGTGGGGCCCGCTGGACGCGTGGTGGCTCGGGTCCTACGGCGGCGGGCTGTGGGTGCCGGTGCGTGGTGGCCGCGGAGCGTACGGCGGCGGCCGCTACCTCTACGACACCGTCAAGGGCGCCGACCTCGGCGACGGCCTGATCGTCGACCTGAACTTCCTCTACAACCCGTCCTGCGCGTACGACGAGGCCTGGGCCTGCCCGCTGCCCCCGCCCGGCAACGCGCTCGACCTGCCCCACGAGGTCGGCGAGCTGCTGCCGCGCTAGGTCCGGGGCGTCAGCGAGCCGTCGCTGGAGAACACCAGGCCGACCTGCACGCGGCCCTGCTGCAGCGCGGTCTTGGTCAGCGGGCCGCCGGCGTCCAGGGACAGGAACGAGGTGAACGTGATGCCGTAGGTGTCCTCCAGCCCCGGCTGGCAGAACGGCCGGGTGGGGCACTCCGGCGGGCCGCCGAGGACCAGCTCACCCTGGTAGCCGGCCAGGTCGGACAGCGTCGTGAGCTCGTGCGCCTCGGCGAAGGTCTTGGTGACCGCGAAGGCGTTCTGGTCGGCGGCCTGGCTCGGCGTGAGCACCGTGAGGCCGCGGGCCTGGGCCAGCGGGCGCAGCGCCGCGAGGGTCGCCTGCAGGTCTCCGCTGGCCTTGGCCGGCGCGTCCGGGCCGTTGGCCTTCTTGTTGAGAAACTCCGTCAGCGTCCCGACGTACTCGGCGGCGACCTGCACCTCGCCCCGCTCGAGCGCCGGCTCGTAGACCTCGCGGTTGGTGACCGGCTTGACCGAGGCGTCGAAGCCGGCCGCGTCGAGAGCCTCGGCGAACAGGTTGCCCAGAATCTGGTTCTCCGTGAAGCCGGCGGCGGCGACCACGACCGAGCCGCTGCCGCCCGTGACGCCGGTGGTCAGCTGCCGGTCCTGCGCGAACGCCCTGGCGACCGACTGGGCGGTCTTGCGCTCCAGGTCGACCTGGCGGTTCATCGAGATGAGGTCCTCGGTGGTGAGCGCGGCGGTGACCTTGTCGAGCGCCTGCGTCAGGGCCGGGCTGACCGCCTTGGTGTTGACCACGGGGACGACGTTGTCGACGGTCTGCAGCCGCTTGTCGTCGGTGAGCACGACCAGCTCCTGGCCGGCGCTGGAGACCTGCTCCGGCTCGGTGCCGCCCGGGTCGGCGCCGGAGTCGGCGCCGTTGCCGCCGCAGCCGGTGAGCACGAGGGCGCCCGCGAGGGCGAGCGTGAGGAAGAGCCGAGGGCGTCGCGCGGTCATGTCCGCCTCCTGTGTCCCGGCGCGTGGCGCACCGCGTGTCCGGCGGGTGGGCCCCGCAACGCAGACTTTAGGCGAGGGGGGTGACCAGATCCGGGGCTGTCCGGCGGACGGGTCGACGCCGGCCCGGGGTCACCGCCCGCTGCACGCCGGCGAGGGTCACCTCGACCACCAGAGCGAGCCCGGCCACGAGCACGCCGCCGGCCGCCGTCATGGCCGGGTCGGCCCGGCCGAAGCCGTCGGCGACCAGCCGGCCGAGGCCGCCGCCACCGACGTAGGCCGCGAGAGTCGCCGTCGCGACGATCTGCACGGCGGCGGTGCGGACGCCTGCCGCGATCAGCGGCAGCGCCAGCGGCAGCTCGACCCGGCGCAGCAGCTGCAGCCCGGTCATGCCCATCCCCCGCGCCGCCTCGCGGACCTCCGGATCCACGTCGCGGACCCCGACGTAGGCGTTCGCCAGCAGCGGCGGCACCGCGAACAGCACCAGAGCCACGACGGTCGCCCGGTCGCCGAAGCCGACCGGGGTGGCCACCAGCAGGACGAGGACCGCGAAGGTCGGCACCGCCCGGCTGGCGTTGGCCAGCCCGACCACCAGCGGGCCGCCGCGCCCCCGGTGGCCGAGCCAGGCGGCCAGCGGCAGCGCGATCAGGGCCGCGATGCCCAGCGCGGCCCCGGTCACCACCAGGTGCTCGGCCAGCCGGGCCGGAATGCCGTCCGGACCGCTCCAGTGCGCGCCGTCGGCCAGCCAGGCGGCGGTGTCGCCGACGAGGCTCACGAGCGGGCCCGCGCCCAGGGCGTCAGCAGCCGCTCCAGGCCGAGCAGCAGCAGGTCGGCGACCAGCGCCAGCAGCACGCAGAGCACCGAGGCGGTGAGGATCTGCGCGCGGTAGAGGTTGCTGTTGAAGCCTTCGAGGATGAGCTGCCCGAGGCCGCCGTTGCTGACGACGACCCCCACCGTGACCAGGGCGACGGTGGACACCGTGGCCACCCGCAGGCCGGCCAGCACCGCCGGCAGGGCCAGCGGCAGGTCGACGCTCAGCAGCACCCTGGCCGGGCTCATGCCCATGCCGCGCGCGGCCTCCCGCACGTCCTCGGGCACTCCGGCCAGGCCGGCCAGGACGTTGCGGACCAGCACGAGCAGGGTGTAGGCGGTCAGCCCGATCACGACCGTCGTCCGGGTCAGGCCGGTGATGGGCGCCAGCACGGCGAACAGCGCGAGCGACGGGATCGTGTAGATCACCCCCGTGGCGCCCAGGACCGGACCGGCCAGCCACCGGTAGCGACGGGCGAGCACGCCGAGCGGCACGGCCAGCAGCAGGCCCAGCGCCACGCTGATCACGGTCAGCTCGATGTGGGCGACGGTCGCGGCGACCACGGCGTCGGAGTTGTCCCGCAGGTAGGAAAGGCTCACCCAGGGGTTGGGCGCCTCCGTCTGCGACAGGATGGACACGTGCCGGACGCTACCCAGGACCCCGTGATCCGGCTGGACGACGTCTCGAAACGGTACGACGACGGCACGACCGCCGTGGCCGGCCTGTCCCTGGAGGTCCGCCGCGGCGAGCTGTGCGTGCTGGTCGGGCCGTCCGGCTGCGGCAAGACGACGACCATGAAGATGATCAATCGGCTGGTCGAGCCGACCAGCGGCCGGGTGCTGCTCGACGGCCACGACGTGGCCACGATGGACCCGGTGCAGCTGCGCCGGCGGGTCGGTTACGTCATCCAGCAGGTCGGCCTGTTTCCGCACCAGTCGGTCGGCGACAACGTGGCCACCGTGCCGCGGCTGCTCGGCTGGGACCGCGCCCGCACCCGCGCCCGGGTCGGCGAGCTGCTCGAGCTGGTCGGCCTGGACCCGGCGACCTACACCGGCCGCTACCCCTCGCAGCTGTCCGGCGGGCAGCGCCAGCGGGTCGGCGTCGCGCGCGCGCTGGCCGCCGACCCGCTGGTGCTGCTCAAGGACGAGCCGTTCAGCGCCGTCGACCCGGTGGCCCGGGGGCGCCTGCAGCAGCAGTTCCTGCGGGTGCGCCGCGAGCTGGGCACCACCGTCGTGCTGGTCACCCACGACGTCGACGAGGCCGTGCGGCTCGGCGACCGGATCGCGGTGCTGCGCGAGGGCGGCCACCTGGAGCAGTGCGACACCCCGGCCGCCGTCCTCGGCCGGCCCGCGACGCCCTTCGTGGCCGACTTCGTCGGCGCGGACCGGGCGGTCAAGCGGCTGCAGGTGACGCCGGTCGACCTCTCGCGCCTGGAGCCGTACGAGGGCCCGGTCGCGGCCTGCGTGCCGCACGACGCCGACCTCGGCCGGGCGCTCGCCG
>JAOPWI010000305.1 GCA_025965755.1 Frankiales bacterium
GCCGCGCTGGTGGTCGGCGGCGCCGCGGCGTACGGGGTGCTCGCCGACGACCCGCTGCGGACGGTGCCCGCCGTGCTCGCCGGGCTGGCCGCCGCCTGGCTGCTCCTGCGCCACGCGGTCCGCCGCCTGGGCGGGCTGAACGGCGACGTCCTGGGCGCCCTCGTCGAGACGACGACGACGGTCGTGCTCGTCGCGATGGCGGTCGGGACCTAGCGCACGTTGCTCGGGACGAACGGCGGCTTGACCACGCGCATCGTCGAGGTGCGGCCGCGGACGTCGACCTGCAGCTCGTCGCCCTCGGCGACGTCGGGCAGCAGCAGGGCCAGCCCGATGCCGAGCCGGCGGGTCGGCGAGAACGTCCCGCTGGTGACCTCGCCGACCGGCGCGCCGTCCCGGGTCACGGTCATGTGCGCCCGCGGAATGCCGCGGTCGAGGGACTCCAGGCCCCACAGGTAGCGGCGGGCACCCTGCTGCTTCTCGCGCACCAGGGCGTCGCGCCCCCAGAAGCGCTCCTTGCTCCAGCCGACCGCCCAGCCGGCCCGCGCCTGCACCGGCGTGATCTCCAGCGAGAGGTCCTGCCCGTGCAGCGGGTAGCCCATCTCGGTGCGCAGCGTGTCCCGGGCGCCCAGCCCGCAGGGCAGGACGCCGAGCGGGGCGCCGGCCTCCAGCACGGCGTCCCACAGGTCGCCGGCATCGTCCCAGCGCGGCAGCAGCTCGTACCCCCGCTCGCCGGTGTAGCCGGTCCGGCACACCACGACGGGCCGGCCCTGCCACTCCGCGTGGGTGAACGACATGTACTCGTGCGACGTCGGCAGCCCCAGCGCCTGCACCAGCTCGGTGGAGCGCGGCCCCTGGACCGCGAGCACCGCGAGGGTGGTGTGCAGGTCCTCGACCTCGATCCCCGCGGGCGCGTCCGCCTGCAGCCGGCTGACGACCTGGCTGGAGTTGGCGGCGTTGGGGATGAGGAAGACCTCGTCCTCGCTGCGGACGTACTGGATGAGGTCGTCCACCACGCCGCCGCTCTGCTCGTCGCAGCAGAGCGTGTACTGCGCCTGCCCGACGCCCACCCGGCGCAGGTCGTTGGTGAGCCGGTCGTTGACGAAGTCGACGGCGCCGGCGCCCCGCACGACGCCCTTGCCGAGGTGGCTGACGTCGAAGAGCCCCACGGCCGTACGCACGGCCGCGTGCTCCTTCAGCACCCCGCCTCCGGGGTACTCGATCGGCATGTCCCAGCCGCCGAAGTCGGCCATCTTGGCGCCGAGGGCGGTGTGGCGGGAGTGGAGCGGGCTGGTCTGCAGGGTCACCGGGAGACCGTAAGGGCTTCGGCCGGCGCGGCACGGCCGCCCCCTCGCACCGCACGACTCCCGCTGCGGACCCGCCGGTAGCCTTCGCGGGGTGACGACCCTCGCGCTGACCAGCAGCTCGCCGGCGACCCTGACGGTCGACGCCCTCGTGATCGGCCTGGCCCAGGGGCCCAACGGCCTGGTCCTCGCGGCCGGCGCCGAGACGGTGGCGGCGGCCCTGGGCGAGGGCCTGCTGGCCGCGCTGACCGGCCTGGGAGCCACCGGCAAGGCCGAGGAGGTCACCCGGCTCGCCACGCTCGGCGCCACCACACCCGGCGTGGTGGTCGCCGTCGGCCTGGGGCCGGTCGCCACGGTGTACGACACCGAGCTGCTGCGCCGCGCCGCCGGCGCCTCGATCCGCGCCCTGGCCGGCACCGGAAAGGTCGCGCTCGTGCTGACCCCGACCGGGGACCCGGTGCAGGTGTCGGCGGTCGGCGAGGGGGCGCTGCTCGGGGCGTACCGCTTCGACCGGTTCCGCACGACCTCGGACGCTCCGGCGCCGGTCGCGGACGTGGTCCTGGTCGTGCCGGACGTGCGCGACGAGGCCGTCGCCGCCGCCGCGCGCCGGGCCGAGGTCGTCGCCCGGGCCGTGGCGCTCGCCCGCGACCTGGTCAACACCCCGCCGTCCCACCTGCGCCCCAACGACCTGGCCGACGTCGCCCGCACCGAGTGCGAGCGGGCCGGACTCGCCGTCGAGGTGCTCGACGAGAAGGCGCTCGAGCAGGGCGGCTACGGCGGCATCCTGGGCGTCGGCGCCGGCTCCTCCTCGCCGCCCCGCCTGGTGCACATCTCCTACCGCGGCGGCGGTCGCAAGGTCGCCCTCATCGGCAAGGGCATCACGTTCGACTCCGGCGGCCTGTCGCTCAAGCCCGCGGCCAGCATGGAGGAGATGAAGATGGACATGGGCGGCGCCGCCGCCGTGCTCGCGACCGTGCTGGCCGCCGCCGAGCTGGCCCTGGCCGTGGACCTGGAGGCCTGGGTCCCGATGGCCGAGAACATGCCGAGCGGCACGGCGATCCGCCCGTCCGATGTCCTGACCATGCACAACGGCCTGCGCGTCGAGGTCAACAACACCGACGCCGAGGGCCGCCTGATCCTGGCCGACGCGCTGTCCCGGGCCAGCCAGGACGGGCCCGAGGTGATGCTCGACGTCGCCACCCTGACCGGCGCGCAGCTGGTCGCCCTGGGCGCCCGCACCACCGGGGTCATGAGCAACGACGACGGCCTGCGCGCGCAGGTCGTGGAGGCCGCGACCGAGGCCGGCGAGGGCTCGTGGGGCATGCCCCTGCCGCCCGAGCTGCGCAAGGGGCTGGACTCCGAGATCGCCGACCTGGTCAACACCGGCCCCCGTGAGGGCGGGATGCTCACCGCGGGGCTGTTCCTCCAGGAGTTCGTCGGCGAGGGCATCCGCTGGGCCCACCTGGACATCGCCGGGCCCGCCTACAACTCCGGCGAGGCGTACGGCTACACCTCGCACGGCGGGACCGGTGCCGCGGTGCGCACGTTCGTCCGCTATCTGGAGAAGCTGGCCGCTTCCTCGTAACGAGCTGCGCCTCGGGCGCCAGGCCCGTGCCCCCCCGCTCTCGGGAACCGCGTCACGCCGGCCACCGTCGCGCGCGCGGCCCGGCCGGCACCGGACCAGCCGGCGGGTCCGGAGTTCATCACGGCGCGGACTACTCGGGGCCGAGCCGGCCCTCGGCCGTGCGGCGGGCGGTCCACTCCCGCATGCGGGCCGGGTAGCCGACGGCGGCCACCTCGTACACCGGAAGCCCGAGGCGCTTGCCGAGCGCGAAGGCGGCCTGCGGGCCGTCGACCCGGCGCCGGGTCCACTCTCCGTCTCCCGCGACCAGCACCAGGGTCGTCTGCGTGGTCGCGGTGCGCGGCTCGACGAAGCCCTCGACGCCGCGGCGGCTGCCGGCGAACGCCTCCAGGTGCGTCACGTCCTGCGAGGACGCCCCGCGCGGGACGCCCGCCTTGTCCCGCCGCCCGAACAGCCGCACCCCTACCTCCACGCTCCGTGCGGCGCCGGGAACAAGCCGGGGGCGCTCGCGACCTGTAAGTGCTGAGTGGAAGGATGCCTGAAGCACTCGTGAACCTTGAGGGAGCAGCACCGTGAGCCAGCCGGACACCGTCGACCTCGTCGTCCTGGGCGGGGGCAGCGGAGGCTACGCCGCCGCTCTGCGCGCCAGCGAGCTGGGCATGTCGGTCGTGATGGTCGAGAAGGACAAGGTCGGCGGCACCTGCCTGCACGTCGGCTGCATCCCGACCAAGGCGCTGCTGCACGCGGCAGAGGTGGCCGACACCATCAAGGAGGCCGGGCAGTTCGGCGTCCACGGCAGCTTCGACCGGGTCGAGATGACCGAGGTCAACGCCTACAAGGACAAGGTCATCGCCGGGCTGTTCAAGGGCCTGACCGGTCTGGTCAAGAGCCGCAAGATCGAGGTCGTCCAGGGCGTCGGCAGGCTGGTCAGCCCGACCGCCGTCGAGGTCGACGGCCGCCGCATCGAGGCGCACCACGTTCTGCTCGCCACCGGCTCCGTACCGCGCTCGCTTCCGGGCCTCGAGATCGACCACTCCCGGGTGATCACCAGCGACGACGCGCTCAAGATGGACACCATCCCCGGCTCGGTCGCCATCCTGGGCGCCGGCGCCATCGGCTGCGAGTTCGGCTCGGTCTGGCGTTCGTTCGGCGCCGAGGTCACGATCATCGAGGCGCTCCCCCACCTGGTCCCCCTCGAGGAGGAGAGCAGCAGCAAGCTGCTCGAGCGCGCCTTCCGCAAGCGCGGCATCAAGCAGGAGCTCGGCGCCCGGTTCGAGCGGGTGGAGCACACCGACAGCGGCGTGCGCGTGCACCTGGAGGGCGGCAAGCAGCTGGAGGCCGACCTGCTGCTGGTCGCCATCGGCCGGGGGCCGGTCAGCGCCGACCTCGGGTACGAGCAGGTCGGCGTGGAGATGGAGCGCGGCTTCGTCAAGGTCGACGCCTACTGCCAGACCAGCGTCCCGACGATCAGCGCGGTGGGCGACCTGATCCCGACCCTGCAGCTGGCTCACGTGGGCTTCGCCGAGGGCATCCTCGTCGCCGAGCGCCTGGCCGGCCTCGCCGTCACCCCGATCGACTACGACGGCGTCCCGCGCGTCACCTACTCCTCGCCCGAGGTCGCCTCCGTCGGCCTGACCAGCGCGATCGCCAAGGAGCGCGGCTACGACGTGGTCGAGGCGACCTACGACCTCGCCGGCAACGGCAAGGCCCGCATCCTGGGCACCGCCGGTGCGGTGAAGGTGATCGCCTCCAAGGACGGGCCGGTCATCGGCGTCCACATGGTGGGCGAGCGCGTCGGCGAGCTCATCGCGGAGGCCCAGCTCATCACCAACTGGGAGGCGCTGCCTGCCGAGGTGGCGCAGCTGATCCACCCGCACCCGACGATGTCCGAGGCCGTCGGCGAGGCGCACCTCGCGCTCGCCGGCAAGCCTCTGCACAGCCACAGCTGACCGTCGGCCCTACTTCCCCCGAGGAGCACCACCGCATGGCCTTCTCCGTCACGATGCCCGCCCTCGGCGAGAGCGTCACCGAGGGCACCGTCACCCGCTGGCT
>JAOPWI010000306.1 GCA_025965755.1 Frankiales bacterium
CGGCGCGTGATGGCCGGGATGGTCCGACGGCGGGTGCTCGGCGTGGGCCGGCCCCGGCACGTGCGGCGGGACGGCAGGCGGCGGGCCGGTGACCGGGGCGGCGATGTCGAAGCGGCGCTCCAGCCGCTCCAGCCGGGCCAGCAGCGCCGAGTCCTCGGAGGAGGCGGCCGGCAGCAGGACGCGGGCGCAGAGCAGCTCGAGCAGCAGCCGCGGCGCGGTGGTGCCGCGCATCTCGACCAGCCCCTCGTGCACCAGGTCGGCGGCCCGGGACAGCCCGGCCGAGCCCATCGCCCGGGCCTGGCGCAGCATGCGGTCCAGCTGGTCCGGCGGGCAGTCGAGCAGGCCCTTCTCGGCCGCCTCGGGAACCGCGTCGAGCACGATCAGGTCGCGCAGCCGCTCCAGCACGTCGGTGGCGAACCGGCGCGGATCATGGCCGTTCTCCATCACCCGGTCGACCGCGCCGAACACCGCCGCGCCGTCGCCGGCCGCGAAGGCGTCCACCACGTCGTCGAGCAGCGTGTCGGGCGTGACGCCGAGCAGCGCCGCGGCGGCCTCGCGGGACACGCCCTCGGGGCCGGCCGAGGCCAGCACCTGGTCGAGCACGGACAGGCCGTCACGGGCGGAGCCCGCGGCGGCGCGCACGACCAGCGGCAGGACGGTCGGGTCGACCGCGATGCCCTCCGCGCTGACCACCGACTCCAGCAGCGCCGTCAGGTCGCGCCTCGGCATGAGCCGGAACGGGTAGTGGTGGGTGCGCGACCGGATGGTCTGGAGCACCTTCTCCGGCTCGGTCGTGGCGAAGACGAAGCGCAGAAAGTCCGGCGGCTCCTCGACCAGCTTGAGCAGCGCGTTGAAGCCCTCGCGCGAGACCATGTGGGCCTCGTCGATGATGTAGACCTTGAAGCGGCTGGAGACCGGGGCGTAGAAGGCCCGCTCCCGCAGGTCCCGCGCGTCGTCGACGCCGCCGTGCGAGGCCGCGTCGATCTCGACCACGTCGAGCGAGCCGGGGCCGTTCGGGGCGAGCGCGACGCAGGAGTCGCAGACGCCGCACGGGTCGGGAGTCGGCCCCTGCTCGCAGTTGAGCGACCGGGCCAGGATGCGCGCGCTCGACGTCTTGCCGCAGCCGCGCGGACCCGAGAACAGGTAGGCGTGGTGGATCTTGTCATTGCGCAGCGCCTGGCGCAGCGGGACGGTCACGTGGTCCTGTCCCAGGACCTCCGCGAACGTCGCGGGCCGGTACTTGCGGTAGAGCGCCAGGCTCACGAGACCTCCGACAGGAAGAGGACCCCCCGCACACCCGCCCAGAGCCCGCCTGCCCTTGCTGCCTTCCGGCCCTGGGGGAGTTCAGCGAGATGAGCGCCGTACGAGGGGTCTGGCGGCCACTGTAGTGCCCCGGCAGGGCCCCGGCCGCAGGCGCCGGACCTCCGCTAGGATCGGCTCCCACCCAGGAGGATTCGCCTAGTTGGCCTATGGCGCACGCTTGGAAAGCGTGTTGGGGGCAACCCCTCGCGAGTTCGAATCTCGCATCCTCCGCCGCGCCGCAGCCGTCCGCCTCCGGGCGGGCGGCTTGCGCCGTCTCAGGCCGGGCCGGGGCCGCCGAACAGGTAGCCCTGCGCGTGCACCACGCCCAGGCCGCACAGCGCGGCGGCCTGCGCCTCGGTCTCCACGCCCTCCACGACCGCGTCGAGGCGGCGGCTGGCCGCGAGGTCGAGCACCGAGCGCACCACCGCGCAGCTGACCGGGTCGTCGGGCAGGCCGGCGGTGAAGCGGCGGTCGGCCTTGAGCACGTCCAGGGGCAGGGCCAGCAGGGCGCCGAGCCCGGCGTACCCGGTCCCGAAGCCGCCCAGCGCGACGCGTACGCCCAGTGCCTGCACCGAGGCGAGGTGACGCGGCGCGTCGGCTCCCGCGAGCAGCCGGTCCTCCGGCACCTCGAGCACCAGCCGGTCGGACGGGAGCCCGCTGGCGTCCAGCACGCCGGCCACGACCGCGGGCAGGTCCTCGCGCAGGATCTGCAGCGGGCTGACGTTGACCGACACCCAGCACTCGTCGTCGCGGGCGGCGGCCTCGGTGCAGGCCCGGAGCAGGGCCCAGTCGGTGACCGCGCCCTCGAGGTCGCTGTCGAGGACCAGATCCAGAAACCCGCTGGGCAGCAGCAGGCCCAGCTCGGGGTGCCGCCAGCGCAGCAGCGCCTCGCGGCCCACGACCGTGCGGTCGGGCAGGCGCACCACGGACTGGTGGTGCAGCTCGAGCTCGCCGGTCGCGAGCGCCGACGGCAGCCGGCTGCGCAGCGCGAGGTGCTGGGAGGCGCGCGCCGGCAGCCCCTGGTCGTAGACCTGGCAGCCGCCGCGGCCGGCCGCCTTGGCCTGGTAGAGCGCCGCGTCGGCCTGGGCCAGCACCTCCTCGGGCGACAGGTCCCGGCCGTCGCTCCAGGACAGCCCGATCGACACCGAGGGCGCCAGCGTCACCGCGCCGACGTTCAGCGGCTGGCGCACCGCGTCGATGAGCCGGTCCGCGAGCCCGCTGACCTCGCTCGGCGTCGTGAGGTCGGGGCAGACGACGACGAACTCGTCGCCGCTGAGCCGCCCCACGGTGTCCCGCGGCCGCACGCTGACCTCGAGCCGGCGGGCGACGCCGCGCAGGTACTCATCGCCGACGGCGTGGCCGTGGGTGTCGTTGACGTGCTTGAGCCGGTCGAGGTCGGCGAACAGCACGCCGACCAGCCGGCCGGTCGCGCGGGCGTCCGCGAGGGCCATCGTGAGCCGCTCGAGGATCAGCGTGCGGTTGGGCAGCCGGGTCAGCGGGTCGTGGACGGCGTCGTGGCGCAGCCGCGCCTCGGCCTCCTTCTGCGCGCTGATGTCCTCGACCTGGGCCACGACCTCGGCCTGGCCGTGGTCGCCGCGCAGCCGGGCCAGGTGGACCCGGCCCCACACCACGGTGCCGTCCGGGCGCAGATAGCGCTTCTCCAGCGGGAGCGGGCGCCCGCCGGGCCGCTCCCCGGTGGACGTCTCGCCGGTCACCGACACGTCGTCGGGGTGGGTGATCTCCCGGACCCGGATGCCGAGCAGCTGGGCCTCGGACCGCTGCATGAACGCGCAGTACGCCGGATTGGCGGCCACCAGCCGCTGGTCGTCGTCGAACAGCGCGATGGCCACCGGGCTGGAGGCGAAGACCGCCCGGAACAGGTGCTCGGAGTGGCGCAGCCGCTCGCCGAGCGCGGCGTGCTCGATGGCCAGCGAGGCGGTGACGCCAAAGGCCTCCAGGGCGGCGGTCGTCGCGGCGTTCGGCCGGCGACCGTCGGCCGGCCGGTCCACGGCCAGGATGCCGAGCATGCTGCCGTCGCTGGCCTGCAGCGGCGCCAGCAGCGCATCGCCCGGGTGCCACGCCTGCGGATCGTCGAGCCCGGGGCCGGCCGCGTCGACGAAGCACAGCCCGCCCTGCGGCTGGCTGGCATCGAGCAGCTCGAGCCACGACGCCATGCTCCGGCGGGTGCCGACCAGCCCGTCCCGCAGGTCCTCCGGCGCCTCGGCGGCGGCGACGTAGAGCGAGCCGTCGTCGTCCACCAGGTGCAGCACCGCCACCCCGAACCCCAGGGCGTCGACGATGGTGTGGACGACCAGCTGCAGCGTCTCGGCCAGGACCAGGCTGTCCGGCGGCTCCTCCTCGGCCGCCGGAACGGCATCCTCGGCCGGCGGGGACAGCAGTCGCAGGGGGACGACCGGCTCGCTGCCCATCAGGTCCCCTTCCCCGCTCGACCCGCCCGTGGGCGACATCCTTGCCCAGCGGAGCGATGCGCGCGCGACCTCCTGCCGCGCGGCGGGGTCGCCTCAGGTGCGGCGCCAGTGCGTGAGCGCCTCCGGCTCGGTGCTCACCGGGCCGACCAGCTGCTGCTCCACGCGCCCGCGCAGCCGCAGCCCGACCAGCACGCCGGCCAGCACGACCAGCCCGTACGCCTGGCCGCCACTGACCATCGCGATGGACAGGGCCGGCGAGGACGCCGACACCGCGACGCCCACGCCGAACAGCGACGCGCCGTAGACGTGGCGGGCGGCGGGCCGGCCGCTGGGCAGGACCAGCGGCCCGGCATACCGGGTGCGCCCGCGGCGCCGGAGCAGCGCCACCCCGACGGCGGCGACGGCCAGCGCGCTGACCGGGACGAGGTAGAGGGACAGGTCCTGCAGCAGCAGCGCCTCGCGCACGCGGTCGACGTCACCCAGACCGCCGGCGCTGACGAGGAACCCGAAGGCGAAGCCGACGACGACGGCCGAGGCGCGCACACCCGGCTTCACAGCACGCCGCCGGTGACGGCGTGCAGCACGAGCGCGACGACGACCGCGACGACCAGGGCGGTGCCGGCCACGACGAGGCTGTCGCGCGAGCCGGCCGCCGCGCCGGACAGCCCGTGCGCCGAGCCGCAGCCGCCCGCCCACCGCGCACCGAAGCCGAGCGCGATGCCGCCGCCGAGCAGCATCGGCACCAGCGCGCCCGGGCCCAGCTGCTCGCTCAGCCGGCCGTAGCCGAGCCGGCTCTGCGACGGGCCGAGCACCGAGGCGGTGGCCGAGCCGGCGACCAGCGCGCCGAGGAACCAGAACCGCCAGCGCTCGGGGTGCCAGCCCTCGTACCAGGCGAGCACGGCGAGCCACGCCCCCGAGACGCCGAGGCGGGCGTTGACCAGGCCGTACAACGCCACGACGCACAGGCCCAGCCCCGGCCCCGTCACCCACCACGGGAGGGGGATCTCGAGAACCCCGAGCACGTGCACTCCGTCCTGCCGCGCCCCACGCCGGGACGACCGTGGGGATTGTGCCTGCTACGACTGCGGTCAGCGCGCCGCCGGGCCGCGGCCCGGCGAACCCGGGTCGGCCGGCCCGCGACGAGTAGATCGCCGGAGGAGGGCAACGACCTGTCCTTGGCGCCGCGATGCCGCACGTCCTCACGCTGAAGGAGCCCCGTGCCCGACCTGTCCTGCCTGCCCCTCGTCGCCCTGCTCTGCGACGCCGACGGCAACCTGTTCCCGTCCGAGGAGCCGGCGTTCGTCGCGTCCGCCGACGTCACGAACGCCTACCTCGCCGCGCTGAACGTCGACGCCCGCTTCACCGCGCAGGAGCTGCGCCTGGCCACCACGGGCAAGAACTTCCGCACGACCGCCGTCGACCTCGCGGTCACGCACGGGGTGCCGGTCGAGGCCCCGCTCGCCGCCCGCCACCCCGACGCCGTCGTCGCACCGCCCGGCCAGGGGGTGCTGACCGCCGCCCTGCTGGAGCAGTGGGTTCAGCGGGAGAAGCGAGAGGTGACGGCCTATCTCGGGCAGGTGCTGCGCCCCGACCCGGCGGTGCTGGAGCCGCTGGCCGCCTTCGCCGAGCAGTACGTCCTGGCGGCGGTCAGCTCGAGCGCGACCGCCCGGCTGGCGGCCTGTTTCCAGGCGACCGGGCTGGACCAGCTGCTGCCGGCCGAGCGCCGCTTCAGCGCGGAGGACTCGCTGCCCGTCCCGACCAGCAAGCCCGATCCGGCGGTCTACCTGCACGCCTGTGCGCAGCTCGGCATCACCCCGGCGCAGGGCCTGGCGGTCGAGGACTCCCTGCCCGGCGCCCAGTCCGCCGTCGCCGCCGGCATCGCGACGGTCGGCAACCTGCAGTTCGTCCCCCCGGACGAGCGGGCCGACCGCGCGCAGCAGCTGCGCGCGGCCGGTGTCGCCGCGATCGTGACCTCGTGGTCGGAGATCGCCGGCCTGCTGGCGCCGGCGCGGCTCAGCGCCTGACGTGGTGCCGCCCGCCGTCCCGTCCGAGCTGGTCGA
>JAOPWI010000318.1 GCA_025965755.1 Frankiales bacterium
TGCTGGCCGCGCTCGCGGTGGTGACCGGCCTGACCGGGTCGCTGCTGATGTCGGCCCCGCGCGCCGCGTCCTTCGCCCCGCTGCTCCCCCGGGTCACCGGCGCGCCCTTCGTGACGATCCCCGAGTACGGCCCCGCCGGCGCGCACGTCCTGGGCTACGAGGACGGCGCCCGCGTCGCGCTGACGCTGCCCCTGCGCAACACCGGCCGGCTGCCGGTGACCGTGACCTCCGTGGCGGTCGACGCCGGGGTCGCGCCGCTCCTCGTCCTCGGCGCGGGCGCCGGGCTGCCGGTCCGGCTCGGACCCGGGGCGTCGGCCGAGGTGGTGGTCGCCGGCCGGCTGACCAACTGCCGCTTCTTCCACGAGCGTGAGATGCAGACGCTCACCGGGCTGCGCCTGGGCATCCGGGTGCTCGGCCGGCCCGGAATGCACGACGTGCCGTTCGACCGGCCGGTGCTGGTCAAGAGCCCGATGATCGTCGGCTGCCCCGACCGCAAGCTGAACCGGCAGGCCGACAACCGCACCGACCTGCTCTGAACTGCCGCGGGCGAGGCCCGCCCGGCGCCGGGCCTGACGCCCGCCCGAGCGGACGCTCGGACGGACCCCGGCTGCGCAACCGCCACCCGCTGCGCCAGGATGGCCCCAAGCCCCCCTCAGATCGTCCTGCGCCGGCGCCCGCCGGCGCAGCCCGTACGCCCGAAGGAGCTCACGTGCTCGACCTGACCAGCACCTCTTCCGTCGTGACCGGCGGCGCCTCCGGCCTCGGCGAGGCCTCCGCCCGCCGGCTCGCCGAGCGCGGCGCGCACGTGGTCATCGCCGACCTGAACGAGGAGAAGGGCGTCGCGCTGGCCGGCGAGCTCGGCGGCACCTTCGTGCGCACCGACGTCACCGACACGCAGGACATCATCGCCGCCGTCGAGACCGCCGTCGGCGTCGCCCCGCTGCGCACCCTCGTCACCGCCGCCGGCATCGGCTTCGCCTCCCGCACCGTCGGTCGCGACGGCACCAACGACTCGGCCTTCCCGCTGGATGCCTTCAAGAAGGTGCTGGCCATCAACCTGGTCGGCACCTTCGACGCCATCCGCATCGCCGCCACCGCCATGGGCAAGCAGGACGCGGTCGACGAGGACGGCGCCAAGGGTGCCATCGTCACGCTGTCCAGCGTCGCGTCCTTCGACGGCCAGATCGGCCAGGCCGCCTACTCCGCCTCCAAGGGCGGGGTCAACAGCATGACGCTGCCCATCGCCCGCGACCTGGCCGCCGTCGGTGTCCGCATCAACTGCGTCGTTCCGGGCCTGTTCGACACCCCGATCTACGGCACCGGTCCGGCGTCGGAGGCGTTCAAGGACAAGCTCAAGCGCGACGTCGTGTTCCCGAACCGGCTGGGCTACGCCGACGAGCTGGCCACCATGATCATGGAGCTGCTGACCAACTCCTACATGAACGGCGAGACGGTGCGGGTCGACGGCGCGGCGCGCCTCCAGCCGAAGTAACCGCTCACGGCGCTGCTGGCCCGCCCGGGCCGGCAGCGCCTGCACGCCCCGTGGCCAGCGTCAGCCGGTGTTGCGCATGCCCGCCGCGACGCCGTTGACGGTGAGCAGCAGCGCCCGGTCCAGCAGCGGGTCGCGCTCGCCGGCGCGCGAGCGGGCCAGCAGCTCCACCTGCAGGTGGTGCAGCGGCTCGAGGTAGGTCTCGCGCGTGCTGAGCGTCTGCCGCAGGACCGGGTCGCCCTCGAGCAGCTGGGTCTCTCCCGTCACGCGCAGCACCTGCTCCACGGTCAGCGCGTGCTCCGCCTGGACGACGTCGAACACGTGCCGCAGCCCGTCGGGCACCAGCCGGTCGACGTAGAGGGCGGCGATGTCGAGGTCGGTCTTCGCCAGCGTCATCGAGACGTTGCCGAGGAACGCGCGGAAGAAGTTCCACTGCGCGTGCATCTCGCGCAGCACGTCGAGCTCCTCCGCCGCCGCGCGCAGGCCCGAGCCGACGCCGAACCAGCCCGGCACGATCTGCCGGGACTGGGTCCAGCCGAACACCCACGGAATCGCCCGCAGCCCCTCCACCCCCGCGGCGCCGTCCGGGCGGCGGGACGGGCGCGAGCCGATGTGCAGGTCGGCCAGCAGGTCCACCGGCGTGGACGCGAGGAAGTAGGCCGGCAGGTCGGGGTCCTCGACAAGCGCGCGGTACCGCTCGTGCGCGGCCTGCGACACGACGTCCATGACGCGGTCCCACCGGTCGCCCTGCTGCGGGCTGCGCCGCGGCGTGCGGTGCAGCACCGTCGCCTCCAGCGACGCGGCCAGCAGCAGCTCGAGGTTCTCCCGGGCGAGGACCGGCAGCGCGTACTTGTCGCTGATGACCTCACCCTGCTCGGTCAGCTTGATGTCGCCGTCCACCGCGCCGTTGGGCAGCGCCAGGATGGCGTCGTAGGTCGGACCGCCCCCGCGCCCGACCGAGCCGCCGCGGCCGTGAAAGAACCGCAGCCGCACGCCGTGCCCGGCGGCCACGTCCCGGGCCCGCCGCTGCGCGCGGTGGATCTGCCACTGCGAGGTCGCGATGCCGCCGGCCTTGTTGCTGTCGGAGTAGCCGAGCATCACCTCCTGCACGTCGCCGCGGAGCGCGACCAGGCGGCGGTAGGACGGGTCACCGAGCAGCGCGGTCAGCACGGCGTCGGCCTGCTCGAGCTCCTCGACCGTCTCGAGCAGCGGCACGAACCCGATCCGCGCGACGCCGCCCGGCAGGTCGACGAGGCCGGCCTCGCGGGCCAGCACGACCGCGGCCAGCACGTCGTCGGCGCCCCTGGTCATGGAGATGACGTAGCTCTCCACGGCCTGCGGCCCGAGAACGTCGAGCGCGGTGGCGATCGCGTCGAACAGCGTGGCGGTCGCCGCCCCGGCCGCGTCCAGCGGGAGCGGCCGCGACGCGAGCGGCCGGCGGCTGGTCAGCTCCTTGGACAGCGCGGCCAGCCGGTGCGGCCGGCTCAGGTCGGCGTAGGGGAAGGACAGCTCCCACGTCCGGTCGAGCAGCTGCCCGACCGCGTGGTGGTGCTTGTCGGCGTGCTCGCGCACGTCCATGGTCGCCAGCAGCGTGCCGGTGCAGGCGGCGGTGCGTACCAGCCGGTCGAGCGCGCCGCCGGCGACCAGCTCGCCCTGGTGCTCGGCGACGGACTCCTGCAGCAGGAGCAGGTCGTCGAGCAGCTCGCCACCGTCCCGGTAGTCGCGTCCGGACCGGTGGCGACCGCCCTGCTGCACGCGCTCGAGGGTCAGTGCCAGCCGCCGTCGCACGCAGGTCAGGTAGAGCCGGTAGGGCTCCTCCGCGTTGAGCCGGCGGTAGCGCGGCTCCACCTCGGGCAGCACCTCGAGCCAGCCGCCCAGCCGGGTGCGCAGCTGCTCCGAGCAGCCGGACACCCGCTCGGAGACGGACAGGTCGCGGCGCAGCTCGTCGACCAGCTCGAGCAGCAGCCGGATGCCATGCACGGCCTGCAACTCCAGCACCTGCAGGGTGATGGCCGGGGTGACGTTGGGGTTGCCGTCGCGGTCGCCGCCGATCCACGTCCCGAAGGTCAGCGGACGGGCCTGCGGGGGCAGGGTGACGTGGAGCCGGGCGAGCCCGTCACGGAAGGTCTCCAGCACGTCGCCCACCGCCGTACCGCCGAGCCCCTCGAGGTAGTAGACGCCGTTGCGCGCCTCGTCCAGGGGGTCGGGCCGGTCGAGCCGCAGCTCGTCGGTCTGCCACACGAGGTCGACCGCCTCGGCCAGCCGGCGGGTGCGGGCCGCCGAGGCGGGCGTGTCCAGCAGCGCGGCGACCCGGCGCAGCTTGTCGAGGATGGAGCGGCGGGCCACCTCGGTCGGGTGGGCCGTCAGGACCGGCCGCACGCTCAGGCGGGCCACCTCGGCGGCGAGCAGCTCCCGGTCGATGCCGGCCTCCTCGACGCGCCGCAGCAGCCGCTCCATCCAGCCGCCCGACTCCTCGCGCCGGCGCAGCAGCTCGCGGCCGCGGTGCACCTGCTCGGTGACGTTGGCGAGGTGGAAGTAGGAGGTGAACGCCCGGATCAGCCGGACCGTGGTCGCGAGGTCGAGGCGCTCGAGCTCGGGCAGGTCGGCCAGGCCGCTGGCCTTGGACTGGGCCCGGACCAGCTCGACGAGGTCGAGCAGCTCCTGCCCCTCGTTGCGGACCAGGGTCTGCCCGAGCAGCGTCGTGACCGTCCGGATGTCGGCGCGCAGCGCGTCGCTGCCTGCCTGCGTCTGTCCCGCGAGCCCGTCCATGCGGTCATCTTGCCGGGAGGGGGCCCCACGGCGCGCTCGTCGCCGTCGAGCCTGGCCAGGATGTCGCGCCCGGACGGCGCACCGGCGCGCCGCGGTCCGACCCGGCGCAGCAGCGCGTCACCCGCGGCGGAGCCCCGACGGTCGTCGGTCCGTGCGAAGCGGTCGCGGGCCAGCACCGCGACGGTGTGCGAGC
>JAOPWI010000344.1 GCA_025965755.1 Frankiales bacterium
CGGCGCGCTCACGCCGCCCTCCTCGGCAGCCACGGCCGCCGGCCCGGCCGGGCCGCTGGCGGTCCCGGCGTACTCCTCCTTCGACACCCTGGACACGGGCGCTCCCGTGCAGCTGCGCGCGCTGTCGACCCGCGCGGACCTGGTCACCGGCGGGCACGTGCTCCTGGAGGTCGTCGTGCCCAGGGGCACCGATGCCGGCACGGTGCGGGTGGCGGCGGGCAGCCGCGACGTGACCGGCGACTTCCGCCCCGCCGGCCCGGGGCTGCGCGGCCTGGTGAGCCGCCTGCCCGCCGGCCGCACCACGCTGAAGGCGACGGTCCCCGGCGCCGGCTCGGCCACGCTCGCCGTCACCAACGTCGGGCTGCAGGCGCCGGCCCTGTCGGGCCCGCTCATCCAGCCGTGGACGTGCACCAACGGGGCGGCCGGCGCGGACTGCAGCAAGAACGCGACGATCACCTACGTCTACAAGTCGACCGACCCGACGAAGGCCGGTGTCCCCGGCCGGGTGGCGAGCAGCCCGGTGGGGTCGCCGTTCCAGCCCTACGACCCGGCGCACCCGCCGTCCGACGTCGCCACGACCACGACGGACGAGGGCAGCACCGTGCCGTTCATCGTGCGCCTGGAGACCGGCTACAGCCTGCGGGACCAGTACAAGATCGCCGCGCTCTGGGACCCCAAGGCCGGCACGCCCCACCCGCTGGGCAGGAACCCCGGCTTCGCCGACAAGCTGGTGCTCGCCCACGGCACGAGCTGCGACACCTCCTACGCGTCCGGTGAGGCGACCGACGTGCTCTACGAGGAGGCGCTCGCCCAGGGCTTCGCCGTCGCGTCGCACGCTCTGGACAACGCCGGCCACAACTGCAACCTGGTGACCCAGGCCGAGTCGCTGATCCGCACCAAGGAGATGGTGGTCGAGCGCTTCGGGCCGCTCCGCTACACGATCGGCAGCGGCTGCTCGGGCGGCTCGCTGGTGCAGCAGCAGCTCGCCAACGCCTACCCCGGCCTCTACCAGGGCATCACGCCGCAGTGCAGCTTCACCGACGCGTGGAGCTCGGCTCAGCAGTACGTCGACTACGTCGGGCTGCGGCGCTTTCTCGAGGGGCCGGGCGCCGTCCAGTCGCGCATCACGCCGGCGCAGTGGCCGTCGATCTTCGGCCACGCCAACCCGGCGAACCAGATCACCTTCACCGAGGCGATCCCGAACAGCGGTGATCCCAGCCGCGACTGCCCCGGCGTGGCGCCGGACCGGGTCTTCACGACCGCGTCGCAGAAGGGCGTGCGCTGCTCCTTCCAGGACTACATGAAGAACGTCTTCGGCCTGGACGCCAGGGGCAAGGCGCGCCGGCCGATGAGCAACGTCGGCGTGCAGTACGGGCTGTCCGGCCTGCTGAGCAGCCTGGGCGCCCACGCCGGCGACGCCACCCGACCGCCACTGACGGCCGACCAGTTCGTGGCGCTGAACGCCGGCGTCGGCGGCTTCGACATCGACTTCGAGCCGACCGAGGCGCGCACCCAGGCCGACCCGGTCGCGCAGGATCGGGTCTACCGCAGCGGGGCCGTCAACACCGGCGCCCACCTGGACACGGTCGCGATCATCGACCTGGGCGGTCCCGAGCCGGGCGCCTTCCACGACGTCTACCGCAAGTACGCGATGCGCGACCGCCTGGTGCGCGAGCACGGCACGGCGGCCAACCAGGTGTTCTGGGAGGGCCAGACGCCGCTGCTCGGCGACGTCCGCTTCGCCGAGAGCGCCATCACCGCCATGGACACCTGGCTGGCCGCGGTCGAGGCCGACCGCAGCCGCACGCCGCTGGCCAGGAAGATCCTCGCCGCCAAGGACCGGGCCGGCGTGACGGAGCGCTGCGTCGGCAGCGAGGGCGCGGACGTCCCGCTGCAGGTCTGCGACGCCAGCGTCGACCCCACCCTGTTCAGCTCGCCGCGCATCGAGGCCGGCGGCGGCGACACCGCGCCGGTCAACGGCGTCGGCCCCACGACGGTCGGCTTCACCGACGACCGCCTGGACTGCCAGACCATGCCGATCGAGACGTTCGTGTACGCCGGCCGCCGCTTCGCCGACGTGTTCACCGCCGAGCAGCAGGCCACGCTGAGGAAGACCTTCCCGACCGGGGTCTGCGACCACAGCAAGCCCGGCAACGGCTTCCAGCCGGCGCAGACCTGGCTGCGCTACCAGGACGGCACGGGCTCGGTCGTCTACGGCGGCGTGCCGATGGGTGCCGCGCCGACCTCGGCGTTCGCCCGCTCGCCGCGGCGCGCGGGCTGACGGTGCCGCGCGTGAGCGAGCGCTGCGGTCAGGCCTGGCCCGGCCGCAGCGCGATGAACAGCCCGGTCAGCTCCGCGGTGAGCGTGTCGCCGTGCCAGAGCTCACCGCGCACGAAGCGCTTGCGGCCTTCCTCGCGCTCGATCCGCCCGGTCAGCACGAGCTCCACACCGACCGGCGTGATCGCGCGGTAGTCGACGTGCAGGTACGCCGTGCGCGCCGGCGACCGGCCCTCGTTGGCCAGGAAGCCGAGCACCTCGTCGAACACGAGCGGCAGGGTTCCGCCGTGCACCGCGTCGTTGCGGCCCAGGTAGAAGTTGCCGAAGGTCACCCGGCCCCGGACGCTGTCGAGGTCGCGCTGGTCGATGAACACGGGCGGCACGAGCGCCTGACTGCGTCCCGGCACCTCCGGCCAGCGGCCGACGACCCGTTCCTCCTCCTGCACCGCGTACGCCGCGAGCAGGTCCCGCGCGTCGCCCAGCAGGGCGCCGACCGTCGACCACACCGCAGGGTCGGTCGCGCCGGCGGTGGCCAGGGCCTCCTGCAGCTCGCGGAACACCCCGACCGCCGTCTCCACCGCCTCACCGAGCTCGGGGTCGTCGACGGGCGGCAGCGCCCACAGCGGGTGGGAGACGGCGTCGCTCAACGCGCCGCCCCGTACGTCTCGGCGATCATTGGCGAAGCCTCTCACTGGGCCCGGGAGCGGCGTCCTGCCGGTCAGCCGGCGAGCCGGGGCGGGCCCGCGGCCGACCGTCGCCGCGGGCCCGCGAGGCCGGCTAGACCCGCTCCACCCGGTCGGCCTGCGGGCCGCGGTCACTCTGGCGCACCGTGAAGCGGACCCGCTCGCCCTTCTCCAGCGGCTCGGCGCCGCCCAGAACCGACAGGTGCACGAACAGGTCGGCGCCACCGGCGTCCGGGGTGATGAAGCCGAAGCCGCGGTCCGCGTCGTAGCGCGCGACGACGCCCTCGCCGGCCCGCGCGGGGACGTCGGCCGAGCGCGCGGCTACCGGCGCGTCGGCGGCGGCCGCCTCGTGCACCAGGGACAGGTCCCGGGCCTGCGGCCCCTTGTCGCCCTGGACCACCTCGTACGCCACGCGATCGCCCTCGGCGAGCCAGGTCAGCCCTTCCACCAGTGCGTTGACGTGGACGAAGACGTCGGCACCACCGCCGTCCGGGGTGATGAACCCGAAACCCTTGCCCTCGTCGTACCAGGACACGGTGCCGTCGGCGCCATCAGCGGCAGCCGGCGTACCGGCACCGGCGCCCAGCGGGACCACGTGCTCGGCCTGCGGCCCGCGCTCCCCCTCGCCGACCAGGAAGGCCACCCGCTGCCCCGCGGCGACCACGCCGCCCGTGACGATGGCGGAGCTGTGCACGAAGACCTCCGGGCCTCCCCCGTCCGGCGTGGCGAAGCCGTAGCCCTTGCCCGGCTCGTACCAGGCGACGGTGCCCAGCACACCCACGGCGGTGCCGGCGGCCACGTCACCGGTGACCCGGACGCGGCGCGCCTGCGGGCCGCGCTCGCCGTCCCCGACCTCGAACTCCACTGCCTGGCCCTCGCGGAGCAGCCTGGCTCCGCCGTCCCCGGCGATCTCGGAGGCATGCACGAACAGGTCCGCACTTCCGTCCTCGGGGGCCAGGAAGCCGAACCCCCGCTCGGGATCGAACCAGCGCACGGTTCCCTGCTGCACAGAAACTCCACATCGTCAGGCGGTTACTGCCTCCATTCTCGCTGACGGAGCCGCGGGCCAGGGCGGGTCGCGGCGCAGCAGGCCGCCGGGCCGCTGGCCGTTCCGGGCGTCAGCGGCGGCCCCCGGCCCGAGGGCTCAGACCGCCTCGGTGGGCATGCCGAGAGTGATCCAGTCGTGCATGCCGCCGCGGTAGTAGGCGAGCCGCTCGAGCGGATAGCCGTCGTCGCTCAGGGTGCGCAGGGCGTCGGGCGTCTGGGGGCACTGCGGGCCGTTGCAGAACAGGATGCTGGTGCGGTCGGGGCTGAGGTCGTCCCGGCGCGCGAGCACCTGGTCGTGCGGGATGTTGACGGCGCCCGCGATCGTGACACCGCTGCGGGAGTCCGGGACCCGCGTGTCGACGAGCCGGGCGCCGCCCTGGACGAGCTCGGCCACCTCGAGCTCGCCGACGGTCCTGATGCCCGGGACGGGGTGCAGCGGCTGGAGCGTGCCCCAGGTGGTGTCGACGGTGACGAGGTCGGGCTCACCGGTGGGCTGGGGAAGGTTCTGCGGGTCGGTGTCGCGCGCCCGGTCGGTGCGGTTCAGCTCGGGCATGGGTCCTCCTGGTGCACGGGGGCCGCGTCAGGCCAGGGACAGGAACAGCTTCTCCATCTCGGCGACGTCCAGGTCGCCCTCGGGCCCGCCCTGGGCCAGGCACTGCTTGAGGCCGCTGGCCACGATGCTGAACCCGGCCTTGTCCAGCGCCCGGGACACGGCGGCCAGCTGGGTCACGATGTCCTTGCAGTCGCGCCCGGCTTCCAGCATGCGGATCACGCCGGCGATCTGCCCCTCGGCGCGGCGGAGCCTGTTCACGGCGGTCTTCACCGCATCGTCGTCGAGCTGCACGTGTCCTCCTCGGCGGGGTCGGTCAGGGTAGTGCGGCGGAGCCGGCTGATGACCACGGACGCGGGGCAGGCGCCGGTCGCGACGTAGAGCAGCTGGTTGATCCCGACGGCGGCGGTCAGCAGCAGCCACCAGGGGCTGAGACTGGCCGCGAGCGCGGCGCTGAGCAGCGTCACGGTGCCGGCGAGGGCGAACAGGATCCGGGCCGTCGGCCAGGAACCGGTGGTGGTGCAGGTGCTCATGGTGGTCCTCACGGTGGTCCTCATGGTGGTCCTCACGGCGGTCAGTGGCTGAAGCGGACGTTGGGCAGGACGCGGCGCAGCCAGCGCGGGCTGGCCCAGGCGGCGCTGCCGGTGAGGCGGAGCAGGGCGGGCAGCAGGACGAGCCGGATGAGGGCGGCGTCCAGGAGCACCGCGATGCCGAGCACGATGCCCATCTCCTTGGGCGGGAGCGGGCCGGACAGCGCGAAGGTGAAGAAGACCGCGACCATGACCCCGGCGGCGGCGAAGATGACGCGGCCGGAGTGGGCCAGCCCGCCGACCATGGCCTGGCGCGGGTCCCCGGTGCGCTCCCAGTGCTCCTTGGCGCTGGCGAGCAGGAACACGGTGTAGTCCATGCCGATCGCGAAGATCATGGCGAAGAAGAAGACCGGCGCCCAGGCGTCGAGGAAGCCCTGCGGCTCGAAGCCGAGCAGCCCGGCACCGTGCCCGTCCTGGAAGATCAGGCGGGCGGCACCGAACGCGGCAGCGGTCGCGAGCAGGTTCGTGACCACGCCGAGGGCGGCGATCAGCGGCGCCTGCAGCGCGACGAGCAGCAGCAGGAACCCCAGGGCCAGCACGACTCCGACGACCAGCGGCGTCTTGTCGCTCAGCACCGTCTCCAGGTCGTAGTTCTCGGCGGCGGCGCCGCCGACCATCGCGGTGGCCGGCAGGGTGTCCCGCAGCCGGTCGACGGTGTCTCCGGTGGCCGGGTCGGACGGGTCGGTGGTCGGAACCGCCTGCAGCAGCACCTGCTGAGCGGTGCCGGGCATGGCCGGCATGACCCGGGCGATGCCCCGGTCGCCGTCGAGCACGGCCTGCGCCGCGGCCTGCTCGGCGGCCGGGACGACGATCTGCAGGGTCCCGGCGGCGCCGGGACCGAACGCCTCGCCGACCAGGGCGTAGCCGACCCGGGAGGAGTCCTCGGCCGGCACCACCTTGATGCTGGGCATGCCGGTCTGCAGGCCGATCAGCGGCAGGGCCAGGGCGACGAGCACGGCCAGAGAGGCGGCGCCGAACGCGATCGGGTGGCGCCAGAGCTTCTCGCCCCAGGCGGCGAACCGGGGTGAGTGGCTGTCGGTGGTGCTGGCCCACGGCAGGGCGAGGGCGTTGATGCGCCCGTCCAGCTTGGCCAGCACGGCGGGCAGCAGGGTGAGGGAGGCGGCCAGCACGAAGGTGACGGCGAGCATGATCCCGAGCGCCATGGAACGGAACGCCGGTGAGGGCACGAGCATCACCGCGGACAGGCTGATGAGCACGGTGATGCCGGAGAACAGGACCGCCTTGCCGGCCGTCTCGAGCGTCTCGGCGACCGCCTGCTCGACGCTGGCAGCCTTGGCCCGGGCGGCGCGGAAGCGCACGACGATGAACAGCGCGTAGTCGATGCCCAGCGCCAGCGCGAACATCATCGCGAAGTTCATGGCCCAGATGCTGATGTCGCCGAGCTGGGCGGCCAGGAACAGCGAGCCGGCCGCGGCGACGAGCCCGGTGATGGTGAGCAGCAGCGGCAGGCCCGCGGCGACCAGCGACCCGAACGCGAGCACCAGGATGGCCATGGTCACCGGCCAGGAGTAGAGCTCGCTCTTGAGCATCGCCTCCAGGTTGGCCTCGTTGAAGTCACTCCACATGCCCGAGGAGCCGGTCAGGGCGACGGTCACGCCGTCTCCCCCGAGCTCGCGCAGCGGCTCCTTGAGGTCGTCGGCCGCGCGCACCAGCTCGTTGGTGCTGGCCGTCGCGGCGCCGGCCTGCACGATCGCGGTCCGGGCGTCCTGCGAGACCGACAGCCCGGGCTGCGGGGCGACGACGCCGGAGATCCGCGGGTCGGCCTCGAGCAGCGCGGTGGCGCCCCGGACCGCCGCGGCGCCAGGACCCTCCAGCACGGGGCCGTCGGCGCGGTGCAGCACCACCATGAGCGCGGCACTGCTGAGACCGGCGAACTCGCGCTGCACCACGTCGCGGGTCTGCACCGACTCCGATCCCGACGCCTCCCACCCGGCCCCGGCGAGCGCGGACTCCACGCGCGGGGCGAACACACCCAGCACCAGGACCAGCAGGCCCCAGGCGAGGAAGACGGCCCGGCGGCGGGTCGCGGTCAGCAGGCCCAGGCGGCCCAGCGGCCCGTGGACGGGCGAAGCGACGGGCCCCGGGGTGAGGCGGTCGGTCGGGACGGTGTTCATGGTTCTCCTCGGCGTGGGGACGGCGAGGACCAGAGTGATACCCCCCGGGGTACTTGTCAAATACCCCGGGGGGTACTACCGTCCCCGGCATGGAGATCGCGCTGACCGCCCGTACCGACCTGTCCTTCGCCGATGCCGTCTCGCGGGTCAGGGAGACGCTGGCCGAGCAGGGCTTCGGCGTCCTGACCGAGATCGACGTGCAGGCGACGATGAAGGCCAAGCTCGACGTCGACGTGGCGCCGTATCTGATCCTGGGCGCCTGCAACCCGCCGCTGGCCCACCAGGCGCTGGCCGCCGCCCCGGAGATCGGGTTGCTGCTGCCCTGCAACGTCACCGTCCGCACCGACGCCGGGGGCACCGTCGTGCAGGCCATGGATCCGCAGCTGATGGTCGACGTCGTCGACCGGCCCGAGCTGCAGGCCGTGGCCAGCCAGGCCGCCGCCAGGCTGCGGGCCGCCCTGGCGGCGCTGCCGCCGGCTTCCTGAGCGCCCGC
>JAOPWI010000356.1 GCA_025965755.1 Frankiales bacterium
CCCGCCTGCGCGCCAAGCAGGCCGAGGGCCGCAAGCAGCTGCGGGCCGGCGTCGTGGCCAACGACGAGAAGGCGATGCTGCCGCGTGACGCGGGACCGCTGCGCAGCTTTCTGCGCGACGTCGTCGACTCGCGTCGCAACGTCGGCGTCATCCTGCTGCCGGTCGCGCTGCTGCTGGTGCTGGCGCAGTTCTCCGGCCAGGAGCAGGTGCTGTCCGTCGCGGTGACGATCTGGACCGCGGCCGTGCTGGCGATGCTGCTCGACGTCGCGCTCATCACCCTGAAGGTGCGCAAGGGCCTCAAGGAGCGCTTCCCCGCCGAGGGCAAGGTCGTGCGCCACGTCGGCTACGCCCTGCTGCGCTCCACGGTGATGCGCCGCTTCCGGATGCCGCCGCCGAAGGTCGTGCCCGGCGCGTCGATCTGACGGCCAGCGGTTAGCGTTTCCTCCGTGCCGCTCCGCCGCCCGTCCCGCCGCCCGCTGTCCGCCCTGGTCCTCGCGGGGATGGTCCTGACGAGTGCCGCGTGCGGCAGCTCCGACGACGAGAACCGTCCCGAGGCGTCCGGCGGGTCGGCCGCCGCCACCGCCTCGCCGTCGCCGTCCGCCAGCCCGTCGCCGTCCCCGCTGCCTCCGGCGCAGCAGCTCCCGCGCGGCGGCCGGTCGCTGTTTCCCGCGCACCTGCTGGTCGCCCACTTCGGCAGTGCGGACACCCGCGCGCTCGGCATCCTCGGCAAGGGCGACCCGGACGCGGCCGCCGCCCGGCTGCAGCGGGAAGCCGACGCCTACTCGGCCGTCACGACGCGCACGGTGCTGCCGGCGTTCGACTTCATCGTCACCATCGCCGACGCCGCCCCCGGGGACGACGGCGACTACAGCGCCGAGGTCCAGCCCGCGCAGGTGCAGCGCTACCTCGACGCCGCGCGCCGAGCCAAGATGCTGCTCATTCTGGACTTCCAGCCGGGCAAGGCCGACGTCCTGGCGCAGGTGAAGCGCTACGAGCGCTTCCTGCTCGAGCCGGACGTGGGCGTGGCCCTCGACCCGGAGTGGGTCCTGCCGGCCCACAAGACGCGGTTCAACGACATCGGGCGGATGGACGCGGCGACGATCAACCGCGTCTCGTCCTACCTGGCCAACCTCACGCTCAAGAACCGCCTGCCCGAGAAGCTGTTCATGCTGCACCAGTTCCGGGTGGCCATGCTGCCCGAGCGCGAGCTGATCGTGGAACGGCCAGGCCTGGCCACCGTCGTGCACAGCGACGGCCACGGCGACCGCAAGACCAAGCTCAAGGTCTACGACGTGCTGGCCACCACGCCGCCCCTGGGCAAGGGCATGAGCATGGGCATCAAGATCTTTCCCAAGCACGCGGACCTGCCAGCGGCGCGCCTGAAGTACACCGACACCGACCTGATGTCGCCGGCGGACGTCCTGGGGCTGCAGCCGCAGCCGGACATGGTGTCCGTCCAGTAGGCAGCACGACGGCGCTGCGGTGGGGCGCCACGCCGCGCCCCGCACTGCTCACCGACCCGTGACTTGGCTTAGGGTCCGGCGCATGGAGCACAGGCGCCTCGGGCGCAGCGGCATGATGGTCAGCGAAGTCTCGTACGGCAACTGGCTGACCCACGGGTCCCAGGTCGAGGCCGACGCGGCGAAGGCCTGTGTGCGGGAGGCGCTCGATGTCGGCATCACGACGTTCGACACCGCAGACGTCTACGCGCAGACCAAGGCCGAGACGGTCCTCGGCGAGGCGCTGGCGGGCGAGCGGCGCGAGTCCTACGAGCTGTTCACCAAGGTCTACTGGCCGACCGGTCCCGGCCAGAACGACCGCGGGCTGTCGCGCAAGCACATCCTGGAGTCCTGCAACGCCTCGCTGAAGCGGCTGCAGACCGACCACATCGACCTCTATCAGGCACACCGCTTCGACGCGCACACGCCGCTCGAGGAGACGCTGCGCGCGTTCGACGACCTCGTGCGCGCCGGCAAGGTCATGTACATCGGCGTCAGCGAGTGGCGGGCCGAGCAGATCGAGGAGGCGCTGACCATCGCCGACTCGATGGGCCTGGACCGCATCGTGTCGAGCCAGCCGCAGTACTCCATGCTCTGGCGCGTCATCGAGGCCGAGGTCGTCCCGGTGTGCGAGCGCGAGGGCATCGGCCAGGTCGTCTGGTCGCCGATCGCGCAGGGCGTGCTGACCGGGAAGTACCTGCCCGGCCAGCCGCCGCCCGAGGGCTCCCGGGCCACGGACCCGACCGGCGGCAACTTCATCAAGCGCTTTCTGCAGGACGACGTGCTGACCCGGGTGCAGCAGCTCAAGCCGCTGGCCGAGGACGCCGGGCTGTCGCTGGCGCAGCTCGCCGTGGCGTGGGTGCTGCAGAACCCGAACGTCTCGTCGGCCATCGTCGGCGCCACCCGGCCCGAGCAGGTGCGCGACAACGCCGCGGCCGCCGGCGTGAAGCTCGACGCGGACCTGATGACCCGCATCGACGAGGTGCTCGGCGACATCGTCGTCACCGACCCGGCGAAGACGCAGAGCCCGGCCGCGCGGCCCTGAACCTGCCGGAGGACCAGGCCCGCCGGGCGCTGCCCGCGGCGGTCTTCGACTACTTCGCCGGCGGGTCGGGCGACGAGATCTCCCTGGAGGAGGCGGCGCGGGCCTGGCGCGACGTCCGGCTGCGCCCGCGGGTGCTGCGCGACGTCGGCGCGGTGTCGTCCGCGGTCGAGCTGCTGGGCAGCTCGCTGGACTCCCCCGTCGGCGTCGCCCCCGTCGCGATGCAGGCGCTGGCCCACCCGGACGGCGAGCTGGCCACGGCACGCGCGGCCCGCGAGGCCGGCAGCCTGCTCGTGCTCTCCACCCGCTCGACCGTCCCGCTGGAGCAGGTGGCCGCCGTCGCCGGGCCGTGGTGGTTCCAGGTCTACGCGATGCGCGAGCGCCGGCTGAGCCTGGCCCTGGCCACCCGGGCGGCCGACGCCGGCGCCACGGCGCTGGTGCTGACCGGCGACACGCCGTACGTCGCGG
>JAOPWI010000373.1 GCA_025965755.1 Frankiales bacterium
GCCAGCAGCGACCGGCGGTCCGCCGCCTGCTGCGCGGCCGGCCGCGCGGTCACGGCCAGGCGCACGACCAGCGCGCTGAGCAGGAACGTCGACAGGTCCACCAGCAGCGCGCCGCGGGTGCCGATCCCGGCGACGAGGGCGCCGCCGAGCAGGAAGCCGGCGACCTGGCCGAGCTGGATGGCGCTGTTGACCATGCCGCTGCCGACGACGTACGCGTCGCCGGGCAGCACGTCGGGGAAGGTCGCGCTGCGGGCGCTGTCGAACGGCGGCGCGAGCAGGCCCACCGCGACCAGAACCGCGAACACCGCCGGCAGCGGCAGGTCCGGGACCAGCAGGACGGCCACCAGCGCGGCCCGGGCCAGGTCGCAGACCACCATGACCGTGCGCCGCGGGTGCCGGTCCGACAGCGCCGACAGCACCGGCCCGCCGATCAGCCAGGTCAGATAGGAACAGGCGTACGTCGCGGCGGCCGCGAAGCTGGACCCGCTGCGGTCGTAGACCAGCAGGGCGACGGCGATCCGGGTGACCTGGTCGCCGACGATGCTCAGCACCTGGGACAGGAACAGCGCCCGGAACTCCGGCACGGCCAGGACGGCGCGGTACGGCACGCGTCGGTCGCTCCCAGCGCTCACCTCGCAGACTATCTACTACTGCGCCAAGCGGGGTTGCGCAAGCCCCGTATCCTCGGCGCCCACCTGCCCGGGTGGCGGAGCTGGCATACGCACCTGTCTTAAAAACAGGGGCCCGACAGGGATCGCGGGTTCGAGTCCCGCCCCGGGCACGAAACGTGATCCACAGCGGTGCGTGCCGGGCACACAGGCGGGCACTCCTGCGTTGTACTGATCGCGACGCCCCGCCCGTGGGTCGTGCAGAGGAGCAGCACCTATGGCACGCCAGTCCAGCAACCCCGTGTTCCAGCGCAGCACCCCGCTCCACGAGAGCCTGCGTGGCACGGGGCAGTACGCGCCGAGCGCCGACGAGGTCGCCGGCATCTACAACACCCCGATGCGCCTGACCTACGACGACATCATCGTCAAGACCGGTCTGCTGCTGGGGATCATCGTCGTCACCGGCACCGCGGCCTGGGTTCTCGACCTGGGCCTGGGCATCGGGGCGCTCGCCGGCATCAGCGCGTTCGTCCTCGCGCTGGTCAACATGTTCAAGCGCCAGGTGAGCCCGCCGCTGGTGCTGGCCTACGCCGCGCTGTCCGGGGTCTTTCTCGGCGCGGTCAGCCAGTACTACAACAACGCCTTCGGCGGCGGCATCGTCACCCAGGCGGTCATCGGCACCGCCACCGTCTTCGGCGGCGTGCTGTTCGCCTACAAGAGCGGGCGGCTGCGCGCGACGCCCCGCTTCACCAAGGTCATCACCACCGCCTTCATCGGGCTGTTCGGCCTGCTGGTCGTCAACCTGCTGGTCGGCCTGTTCGGCGACGGTGACGCCCTCGGCATCCGCGGTGACAACCTGCCGCTGTCCATCCTGTTCAGCCTGGCGTTCATCACCTTCGGCGCCCTGACCTTCGTGCTGGACTTCGACCAGGCCGAGCGCATGGTCGAGGCCGGTGTCGACGGCCGCGAGTCCTGGCGCATCGCGTTCGGCCTCGTCGTCGGTCTGGTCTGGCTCTACCTCGAGGTGCTCCGCCTGCTGAGCTACTTCCAGGGTCGCGACTAGTCACCTCCCGTACGGCCCGACGGCCGGTCACCCGCTCCGGGTGGCCGGCCGTCGGCGTTCCGGCGCCGCGAGGCTCGCCGCCGGTGGCCGTCAGCCGCCCCGGCCAGCGACCGGGGCGCTCGCCGCCCTCAGGGGCCGCTGACCGGCGTGCCCTCGGGCAGCGCCGGGGCGTGCAGCGGGTTGGTCTCGTCCTCCACCTCGCCGACGAACTGCTCGACGACGTCCTCCAGCGCGATCACGCCGATGGCGCTGCCGGCGTCGTCGACGACCTGCCCGAGGTGGCTCTTGTTGCGCTGCAGGGCGGTGAGCACCTCCGACAGCGGCATGTCGGCGCGCAGCCGCGGCATGGTCCGAAGCCGGCGGGCGGCCAGGGGCTTGCCGCGCTGCGACGGGGTCAGCCCGAGCACGTCCTTGACGTGCACGAAGCCCAGCAGCCCGCCCTCGACCTGCGGGGTGGAGGGGTCGTCGCTGGCCGAGCGCACCGGAAAGCGGGAGAAGCCCGTGATGACGACCAGCTCCTCGAGCTCGTCGGCCGTCGTGGTGTCGGGCACGGTGACGACCCTGTCCAGCGGCAGCATGACGGTGCTGGCCGGCTGCTGGCGCAGCTGCAGCGCGGTGGACAGGCGCTCGTGCTCCTCGTCGTCCAGCAGCCCCTCCTCGCGGGAGTGGGCGATGATCCCGGCCAGCTCGTCGGGTGAGAACGACGAGGCCAGCTCGTCCTTGGGCTCCACCTTGAACAGCCGCAGCACGGCGTTGCCGAGCGCGTTGAGCCCGCTCAGCAGCGGGCGCACGACCCTGACGTAGGCCACCAGCGGCGGCACCAGCACCAGCGCGGCCCGCTCGGGCGTCGCGATGGAGATGTTCTTGGGCACCATCTCGCCGAGCACCATGTGCAGAAAGACGACGATGGTCAGCGCGATGGCGAAGGCGATCGGGTGCAGCAGCTGGTCCGGAACGTGGACGGCGTGCAGCGCGTCCTCGAGCAGGTGCGCGATGGCCGGCTCGGCCACCGCACCTAGCCCGAGCGAGCACAGCGTGATGCCCAGCTGGCAGCCCGCCAGCATGAGCGAGAGGTGCCGCAGCGCGTCCAGGACGATGCGGGCCCGGCGGCTCTCGCTCTCCAGCGGCTCGATCTGGCTGCGGCGCACGCTGATCACGGCGAACTCCGCGCCGACGAAGAAGGCGTTGCCGATCAGCAGCAGCGCGGCGGCGAGCAGGGCCAGGGCACTCATGCGTCGTCCTCGTCGGGCGGGTCGGGCGGTGCGGTGAGCTGCACGCGGTCCACCCGGCGCCCGTCCAGCTCCAGCACGGTCAGGGTCCAGCCGTCCACCTCGCACGCGTCACCGCGGCGGGGGATGCGCCCCAGCCGGGCCATCACCAGGCCGCCGAGCGTGTCGTACGGCCCCTCGGGAAGCGCGAAGTCCGACACCTCGGCCACCTGATCGTCACGGAGCAGGCCGGACAGCACGAGCAGGTTGCCGCGCTCCTCCACGTCGGGCCGGCTGGGGGCGTCGTGCTCGTCGTCCACCTCGCCGACCAGCTCCTCGACGAGGTCCTCGAGGGTGACGACACCGGCGGTGCCGCCGTACTCGTCGATCACCACGGCCATCTGCAGGCCGGGCTCGCGCAGCGTGTGCAGCAGGTCGCCCAGGTACACCGTCTCGGGCACGCGGGCCACCGGGCCCATGATCTGGCTGATCCGGGTGCGCCGGCGCTCCTCCCGGGGCACCGCGAAGGCCCGCTTGACGTGCACCACGCCGACGACGTCGTCGATGCCGTCGTTGCCCTCGACCGGAAAGCGGGAGTGGCCGCTCGCGAGGGCCTGGTCGAGCAGGGCGGCGACCGTGTCGCCCTGCTCCAGGGTGGTCATCTGCATGCGCGGCGTCATGACGTCGCCGGCGTTGCGGTCGCCGAAGGCCAGCGAGCGGGTCAGCATCGTCGCGGTCTGCTGGGTGAGCGTGCCCTCCTCGGCCGAGCTGCGGACCAGGCTGCCCAGCTCGGAGGCGGAGCGCGCCGACCGCAGCTCCTCCTGCGGCTCGATGCCCAGCCGGCGCACCACCGCGTTGGCGCTGCCGTTGCAGGCGGCGATGAGCGGGCGGAGCAGGGCGCTCGACACCCGCAGCGGGCCGGCGACGGCACGCGCGGTCGGGAACGGGCGGGCGATGGCGAGGTTCTTGGGCACCAGCTCGCCGAAGACCATCTGCAGGACGGTGGCCACCAGCAGCGCGCCCGCCACGGCCAGGGCGTGCGACAGCCCGCCGGGCAGCCCGACCGCCTCGAGCGGCGGCCGGAAGAAGGCGGCGAACGACGGCTCGGCGATGAAGCCGACGACCAGCGTCGTCAGGGTGATGCCGAGCTGGGCACCGGAGAGCTGGAACGACAGCGTCCGCACGGCGGCCAGCACCCGGCGCGCGCCGGGGTCGCCGCGCTTCTCGGCGGCCTCCAGGCCCGGGCGCTCCACCGCGACGAGCGAGAACTCCGCGGCGACGAACAGCGCGGTGCCCGCGGTGAGGAGCAGGACGGCGAGAACGCCCAGCAGGGCGCCGGTCACGCGCGGACGGGTCTGGCAGGCATCACGCGGCCCGTCCTGCCCGCGGGGAGACGGGCTGAACAGCCAGATGCCTCACAGGGCACCGGCCGCGCGCAGCTGCGCCACCGCGGCGGGCAGGTGGCGCAGCGACGCCTCGACGTCCGCCGGCCGGGTCAGGGAGTGGGCGTGGCGCG
>JAOPWI010000389.1 GCA_025965755.1 Frankiales bacterium
AGAGGGAGCGAAGTACCTCACGCGCGGGCTGCTGGAGGCGGAGTTCGACGTCTCCTACGCCTACGAACCGCTCCATGCCGACCTCGGGCACGCCTTTCTCAACTCGGCGCTCTTCCTGGACTGGGACCGCACCGGATTCGAGTACCCGGTCGTGCCCTTCCAAGTCAACTGCTACGGCAGCCGGGTCATCTGCCAGAAGGGCTACAAGGAGAGCCTCGAGAACCCCGTGCCGGAAGACCAGTTGGACCCCCCCGCCCCTTCACCGAAGCGGTGCTTCGACCTGGGTGCCGCCGCGGTGCGGGTGCTGCGGGACAGTCCCTGGCGGGTGGCGGTCGTCGCCTCCTCCAGTTGGTCGCATGCCTTCCTGACGCGCAAGAACTACTTCCTCCATCCGGCCCACGAGGCCGACCGCCGGCTGTTCCGGGCGCTCGAGGAGGGCGACTACGCGACGTGGCGCGACACCCCGCTCGCCGAGATCGAGGAGAACGGTCAGCAGGAGCTCCTCAACTGGTTCTGCCTCATGGGCGCGATGGCCGAGTTGGGGCGCGACACGCCAGACCACGCGGAGTTCATCGAGTCCAGCATCATGAATTCCAACAAGGTCATCGCCGTCTACCGGCCGCCGTCATGACCGGCGCGGCGGCGGTGGCCGCGGCTGCCTCGACCTCGCTCGGTGTGGACGGCAGCGACTCCCCGGACCGCCGGTCAGTCCTGCTGGCGGCCCACGCTGTCCTCGCGGCGGAGGGCCATGACGAACTGCATTTCGGACACGTGAGCTGGATCGACCGCGAGGCGGAGTGTGTCTGGCTGAAGCGCGGTGACTACTCCTTCTCGGCCACGGGTCCGGACGACCTCGTGTGTGTGGACCTCAACGGACGACGGCTCTCGGGCGCGGGCCCCCTTCACAGCGAAGTGTGGCTGCATCTGGGCATCTACGCTCAGCGGCCCGATGTCGCCTCCATCGCGCACAGCCATGCCGCTGACCTGGCGGCATATTCCTCCGTCGGGCCACGCTGGCCGGTCCTGGACCAGTACACCCTCGAGATGAGCCACCGCCTCACTTTCCACGATTCGCCGCGGCTGGTCATCGACGCCGGTCTCGGGTCCGAGCTGGCCAACAGCCTGGGCGACGGACGGGCGTGCTTTCTCCGCTCACACGGGGCGCTGGTGGCCGATACCTCGATTGAGGCGGCTGTCGTGGGCATCGTCGAACTGGGCCGAGCGGTCGGCATCATCCGGCGGGCCCGTTCGCTCGGCGACGTGACAGAGATGTCGCCGCAGGAGCGAGAGGCCATGCTCGAGCGCTTCGTTGCCCGTGCGGACAACCGCATCCGGAATATGTGGGGCCAACTGATGATGGCGCAGACCCGCACCTCTTGACTTTCCGCCGTAGCTGACAGGCATGGCGACCAGATGAAGGCAGGTCACGTGGACGCGGTTCCGGGCTACCCGCAGGTTCAGGCGGCGCTATGGATAGGCGGCAAGTCACTTCCCGCCGCCGACGGGTTTTGTCTCGACGTCGCTGACCCCTCGACAGGGCAGGCGTTCGTCCAGATTGCGGCGGGCGGAGTCGATGAGGCGATCGCGGCCGTCGACGCGGCCGAGGCTGCGGCGCCCGGCTGGGTCGCCGCGTCGCCGCGAGACCGCGCCGAGGTCCTGCGAAGGGCCTTCGAGCTGATGACCGCTGAGGCCGAGAGACTCGCCGACGTCATCGTGATGGAGAGCGGAAAGAGTCTGGCGGACGCGCGCGGCGAAGTCGCCTATGCCGCCGAGTTTTTTCGCTGGTTCGCCGAAGAGGCAGTGCGGATCGACGGGCAGCTGAGCGTGGCCCCGTCTGGACGGCACCGCATCCTGACCTTGCAGCAGCCGGTCGGCATCTCCCTGCTGGTCACGCCGTGGAACTTCCCGGCGGCCATGGGAGCTCGCAAGATCGCGCCGGCGCTGGCCGCCGGCTGCACCACCGTCGTGAAGCCCGCGTCCGAGACGCCGCTCACCATGTTGGTGCTGGCCGACATCCTGGAGCGGGCCGGAGCTCCCGCCGGGGTCGTCAACGTTGTCCCCGCCAGGTCTTCCTCCGCGGTGGTGTCCGCGATGTTGGCCGACAGGCGTGTGCGCAAGCTGTCGTTCACCGGCTCGACTGGGGTGGGCACGCACCTGCTGGCGGAGGCATCGGGTCGCGTCCTGAACTGCTCGATGGAGCTCGGTGGCAACGCACCCTTCGTGGTCTTCCCCTCCGCTGACGTCAACGACGCGGTGGCAGGGGCGATGCATGCCAAGATGCGCAACGGTGGCGCGTCATGCATTGCCGCCAACCGATTCCTCGTGCACGAGGGCATCGCGGAGGAGTTCGCCCGGTGCCTCGCCGCGGCCATGGCGCGCTTGCGCCTCGGCCCCGGATGGGATCCGGCGAGCGACGTCGGACCGCTGGTCAGCCGGGGGGAACGGGAGCACGTCGCCGGGCTCGTCGAGGCGGCTCTCGACGACGGGGCGCGCGCACGGACAGGCGGGGCAGCGCCGGACCGGCCCGGCTGGTACTACGCGCCGACGGTCCTGGACCGCGTTCATCCCGATGCCGCGATCCTGTCCCAGGAGATCTTCGGACCGGTCGCGCCGATCGTGACCTTCGCGACCGCCGAGGAGGCTCTCCTCCTGGCGAATAACACCGATTCCGGCCTGGCTGCGTATGTCTACTCAGGTGACCTGGCAGAGGCGCTGCGCACGGCGGAGGCACTGGAGGTGGGCATGGTCGGCATCAACCGAGGGCTCATCAGCGAGCCGGCCGCCCCGTTCGGGGGAGTCAAGGTCAGCGGTCTGGGACGCGAGGGTGGCCACGCCGGCGTCCTGGAGTTCTGCGAGACCAAGTACGTCGCGGTCGACTGGTAGGTCGGTGGCCGTGACCTACGCACACGAGCGACCGTTCGCCCCCCTCCACGACCGCATCCCGTATCTGCCGGTCGTCGACCGTGACCCGGTGACCTGGCCGGGTGGCGCGCGCGTGGCGGTATGGGTGGTCCCCAACGTGGAGTACTACGAGTACGTGCCGCCGCAGGCACGTGTCGACCCCTACCCCCGGGTGCCGGCGCCGGACGTCCGGCTGTACTCCTACCGCGACTACGGCAACCGGGTGGCCTTCTGGCGGATGCTCGAGGTGCTCGACCGCTACGACGTGCCGTGCACCGCGTCGCTCAACGTGGGGGTGCTCGATCTTTTCCCAGAGATAGCTGACGCCATGGCCGAGCGCAGCTGGGACCTGATGAGCCACGGCCTGTACAACACGCGCTACCTGACCGGCATGGGACGCGAGGAGGAACGGGAACTGCTGGAGCTGTGCAACCGCACGCTCGAGCGCCACACGGGCAGACGTTTCAGCGGAATGCTGGGTCCCAACATCACGGGGAACTGGCACACGCCCGACCTCATGGCCGAGGTCGGAATGGACTACCACGCAGACTGGGTTCACGACGAACTGCCGTCCCCGCTGCTGGTGGCGAATGGCCGGCGAATGGTGGCTCTGCCGTACACGTACGAGCTGAACGACGCGCCACTCCTCATGCGGTCCCACGTGGAGGGCGAGGGGTACGCCCGACGCTGCATCGCGCAGTTCGACCGCCTGTACCGAGAGAGTCTGGAGCGACCCGGCGCCGGCAGGCTCATGTGCCTCGTGGTGCATCCGTTCACGATCGGTCAGCCGCACCGCATCGGCCACTTCGCGCGCGTCCTGGAGCACATGCGCGGGCACGATGGCGTGTATTTCGCCACGGCTACTCAGATCGTCGCGCACTATCTGGAGCACCATTACGCGCGGGACCTCGCGGCCTCGACGGGGGGCGAACGTGCCACCGGCGAGTGAGCGGGGTGACGCGACCGCCACGCCGCCCCCCTGGTACGCATGGAGTCCCGCGTCCCTGCGACCGCGAGCGGCCTGGCCAGCTGGCGCGGCTGTCGCGGTCAGCGTGGTGATCGACCTCAGAGCCGTGGAGTGGGAGGGACCTGGGTCCGAGGTCCTGGTGCCGCCGACCGGAGGCCGTGGACTCGGCCCGTACCCCGACGTCCCCAGGATCTCGCACCGAGAATTCGGCCACCGGACGGGGATGTTCCGGCTGCTCGACGTCCTTGAGAGCAGCGGCATTCTGCCTGCGGTCGTTGTCGACGTCCTGACCGCCGAGCATTACCCGGCGCTGATGAACCACGTGCTCCCCCGAGCGGGGGAGATACTCGCGGGTGGCCTCAGCGCCAGCCGGGCAATCTCCAGCGCAATGAGCGCCGACGAAGAGGTGCACTACATCGGCGCGACGTTGGAACGGCTGGCTGCGGTCCTGGGCGCCGTTCCGGCGGGATGGCTGGGGCCGGAGCACTCGGAATCCACGCGAACCCCTGGGCTGCTGGCAGCCGCGGGGATGCGCTACGTCGCGGACTGGGGCAATGACGAGCATCCCTATCCGATGAGCGGCGCCGGTCCGCTGTGGAGCTTTCCGCTGTCCTGGGAGCTGAGCGACGTCAACGCCATGTTCCACCGGCAGGTCGGACCAGAAACGTACGCACGGGGTCTGGTCGAGGCGTTCGACTGGATGGTCGCCGAGAACGCGGCGGCGGCACCGGTGCTCGGGCTTCACCTCCACCCGTGGGTCAGCGGACAGGCATTTCGCGCCGACGCGCTGGAGTCGGCTCTACGTCATCTGGCCAGCCACGACGCCGCCTGGCTGGCCAGCCCCGGTGAGGTCGTGGAGTGGTGTCGATGACGACCGACGTACGGCCGCGGATCGCTCTGGTGATCGCCGGCGGCACCATCGACTCGCTGGGCGCCACTCGCCTGGACCTCGCCGGCTATCCCGAGGCCGCGAGCCGGCTGAGCCCGGGCCGGCTGCTGTCCGACGTGCCTGAGCTGTCGGAGATCTGCGACGTGCGGGAGATTCCGTTCCGGCGCCTGAGCAGCTACGCCCTCACTCCCCAGGACTGGCTGGAGCTTGCCGGCATCATCGACGCGGTGCTCCTCGACGAGGCGTACGACGGGGTCGTGATCACCCACGGCACCAACACCCTGGAGGAGACCGCCTACTTCCTCGACCTCACCACCCGCTCGCCGAAGCCGATCGTCCTCGTCGGTGCCATGCGGCCGGCATCCGCGCTGGGCGCCGACGGGTACCTGAACCTCTTTCGCGCGGTGCAGGTCGCCTCGTCGCCAGCAGCACGCGACCTGGGAGTCCTGGTGGTCATGAACGATGCCATCTATGCGGCTCGGGACGTCACGAAGACGGCGACCTTCCGCATCAACGCCTTTCAGGCGCCCGACCTCGGACCGCTCGGTTACGCCGACGCGGACGGCGAGGTGGTGATCTATCACCGCCGACCGCGCGCTGCCGGGTCGGCCAGCTTCTGCCTGGCCGGTCTGGACAACCTGCCCAGGGTGGACGTGGTGATGTCCTATGTCGGGGCCGACGGCACGTTCATCGACGCGGCGACTGCTGCCGGGACCAGGGGCATCGTCAGCGCGGGGACCGGCGCGGGCCGGGTCACGCCGCTGGAGGAAGAGGCGTTCATGCGTGCCAGCGCGGCCGGAGTTGTTCTGTGCCAGAGCAGCCGCGTCGGCTCCGGCCGGGTGCCCGCACCGCCTCCGGCAAAACGAGCGACATGGGTGGCCGCCGACAACCTGCGCCCTTGGAAGGCGCGCATTCTCCTGTCGCTGGCGCTCACCCAGACGAGCGATGTGGCGGAGGTCGGTGCGCTGTTCGCGCTGCACGTGCCTTCGGAAGGGGCCTGACCGGAGTACGTCGCGCCATCGACCAGCAGGGCACGGACGAGGTCACCACGAGAGGAAGCGGGCGCTAGTGCGAGGCAGCCGGCTGCCGCTCGTCTCCGCGGTCCTGTTCTCCTTCTCCCTGGGCATGGCCGCCCTCACCACGCCGATCCTGGCCGTGC
This sequence comes from Frankiales bacterium, assembly GCA_025965755.1. GTDB lineage: Bacteria > Actinomycetota > Actinomycetes > Mycobacteriales > SCTD01 > RYN-170. Next base: position 5,917 of record JAOPWI010000389.1, read on the forward strand.
GAGCCGGGTACTCAGTCGGAGCCGTAGGGCTACTGATCACCCTGTCCGCGCTGGCCCAGATGGTCGTGCGGATGGGACTGAACACAGCGTTGCGACTGTGGTCGGACTGGACGCTGGTCGCGGGGGCGGCGGCGCTGCTGGCCGCAAGTTGTGGAGCGCTCGCCGTTTCGCCGGCACTGACGTCGTTTGTGCTCTCGCAGATCCTCCTCGGCGCCGCTCGAGCATGTTTCTGGACGGGCATCCAAACGCACGTGGTCCGGGGTTCGGGTTCGACGCTCAAGCCGCTCGCGGTGACGAACTTGGCCGGCTCGGTCGGACAGGCGTGCGGCCCGCTCCTTGCCGGGGTGATGGTGGAGCGCTCCGCCGCGCTCGCCATGGCCGCGGCCGCGGCGGTCGCCCTCGTCGGGCTTGTTCCGGCCAGCCGGCTGCCGCGGCTCCCGCCGTTTCTCCCGGTGAGCGACGGGGCGCCTGGAGGCATCTGGCGCCAGCCGGCGGTCGCTGCTGGCTGCTGGGCAAGCTACGCAGTGGGTGGCTGGCGCGGCCTGCTCAGCTCGTACGTGCCGGTGGTGCTCGACGCCGCAGACCACTCCGCGGGAATGATCGGCGTCCTCATGTTCATGGCCAACACAGCGGCGATCGTCGGCATCGGCGCGGTGGCGCGGCTACCCAACGAGCTGGTGCGCCTCACCTACGCGGCAGCCAGTCTCTTCGTGGGCGGCGGTGTGGCGGCCGCGGCACTGCTGCCGCACAGCGCAGCGGTGGTTGGCCTGTCCCTGTGCCTGTCCGGCATCTCCGCCGGGAGCTTGCAGAGCTTGGGGCCGGCGATGGCCACGCAAGGGGTGCGACCGGAGGAACGCGGTCAGGCAATCGTCGCTGTGGGAACCGCTCGCGCCGGGGCCCAGTTCGCGGCTCCCTTCGCGGCGGTGGCTCTCGTGAGCGCCTTTCCCCTGGGAGCCGCGGTCGCTGTCGTAGGGCTCCTGCTCGCTCTGCCCGTGCTCTGGTCCGGCAAGGCAGCGGCCGCCAGGAAGGCCGGTTGACCGGTGCGCCACGTGGACGCCCGCCTGCCTTCGCCACGGGTGGTGGCGACTCGTTCCCTATGACCGTTCGGTTCCCTTTCGCGGGCACTGATCCCATGACCGCTGTTCCCTGCGCACACCGGAGGGCCCGCGCGAGGAGAACCAGCTGGATGGCAACGGGCAGGTCTGTGGCCAGACACCGGCGGCCGGCACGCGGATCGCCGGCCCGGCTGAGGACTGGGAAGGCAAGATCAACTTTGGCGCGGTGAAGCTCAACGAGCGCTGCCCGTAGCCTGCGGGGGGCCGAGTGTGGACCCGCAGGACGCGCTCAGGAGCTGACTCCCGAGCAACGGGCAGGCGGTCCCGCCGAGGTGTGGGACGGCGCTCGTCACCCTGCGAAGAGCTGCGCCTGCGGCCGCCCGGCCCGGTTCGGTCGTCGCAGGTCACCGCCGCGGTCGGACAGCTGCCGTACGGAAGACTGCGCATCGTGACGCTGCAGGGACGGGTGGCCGTGGTGACGGGCGCCGGACGGGGCCTCGGCCGGGACATCGCGCTGGGCCTCGCCGAGGCGGGGATGCACCTCGCCCTCGTCGCCCGGACCGGCCAGCAGGTCCGCGCCGTCGCCGAGGAGGCGACGCAGGCACATGGCGTCAGGGCCTTCCCGGCCGCGCTGGACGTGCGCGACGCCGCAGCGGTGCAGCGCCTGGTCGCGCACGTCGAGCAGCAGGTCGGCCCGATCGACCTTCTGGTCAACAACGCCGCGCGGATCGAGCGGCAGGAGCTGCCGTTCTGGGAGTGCGATGTGGAGGACGCCTGGGACGTCGTCGAGGTGAACCTGCGCGGGCCGATGGTCGTGACCCGCGCGCTGCTGCCGGCGATGGTGCAGCGGGGGCGCGGGCACGTCGTGAACGTCACCTCCCTGGCCAGAGCCGCCGCCCGCACCGGGACCTACACCGGTTACGCCGTGAGCAAGCGGGCCCTGTCCGCGCTCACCGCGTCCCTGGCCGAGCCGCTCGCCGGCACCGGGGTCGTCGCCGTCGACGTGCTGCCGGGCCTGGTCCGCACCGGGCTCACCGGCTCCATGCCGGTCTGGGCGGACGTCCCCGATGACGGCTGGGACGACGCGGCGGCGACGGTGCACGTCGTCCTCGACGTGGCCCGCGGCCGCTACGACGACCGCAGCGGCGACGTGCTGGACGCCCCCGCCCTCGCCGCAGCCCGCGAGCCGTGAGGCGGCCCGCCGCGCCGGTCCCCCCCGTCGACGTCCCGGGCCGGGTGGGCCCGTGGCGGCGCGCCGACCTGCTCCGGCCGGAGGCCGACGTCGCCTGAGCCGTCCCTAGGATCGGCCGATGACTCGCGCACTCGTCCTCGGTGGCGGCGGACCGGTCGGCATCGCCTGGGAGACCGGCCTGGCGGTGGGCCTGTCCCGGCGCGGCATCGAGCTGGCCGGGGCCGACCGGATCGTCGGGACGTCCGCCGGGTCGGTGGTCGGCGCGCAGCTGGCCGCCGGGTTCGACCTCGCCGAGCGCGCCGAGCGCGTCTACGTGCAGCCGCCGGGCAGGGCGGGCTCGGCGGTCGACCGGGCGCTCGCCGCCGAGGTCGACCCGCGGGTCGGTGCCCGCATGATGCAGCTGATCGAGGCGCTCGGCGGCCTGTCCCAGCCCGGCCCGCCGGACGCGGAGCCCGATCCCGCCATGGCCGAGCTGGGCCGTCGCGCGCGGCAGGCCGAGACCGGCCCGGAGGAGACGTTTCTGGCGCTGTTCGCCGAGCTCGCGGACCGGGAGTGGCCCGAGCGGTTCGCCTGCACCGCGGTCGACACGGCGACCGGGCGCTTCACGGTGTGGGAGCGGTCGAGCGGCGTCCCGCTGGACCGCGGTGTGGCGTCCAGCTGCAGCGTGCCCTTCGTCTACCCGCCGATCACCCTCGGCGACAGCCGCTACATGGATGGCGGCATGCGGTCGGCGCTCAACGCCGACGTCGCGGCGGGCTGCGACGCCGTCCTGGTCGTGTCCGTGATGGCCGACCTGCCGCCGGGCCTGGAGCTCCCGATGGCCGTGCGCGAGACCCGGTCGCGGTCGGCCCACCTGCAGGCGCTGCGGGCGGGTGGCGCGCAGGTCGAGCTGGTCATGCCCAGCGCCGAGCTGATCGAGATCAGCGGCATGGGCATGTTCCTCATGGACGCGGCCCGCGGACCGGCTGCCTACGCCGCGGGCCTGCGCCAGGCCGACGTCGAGGCCGACCGGGTGCAGGCCCTCTGGAACGCCGGAGCCTGACCGGGTTCAGCTGCGCGGCGGTCCCACGTCGGCGCCCGCCACGGTCTGCCGGGGAACGCCGTGGTCGCCGTGCCAGTCGATGACCAGCAGCGCAGCGTCGTCGGCCAGGACACCGCCACTCGCCTCGATGACCAGGTCGGCCAGCGCCCGGGTGGCCTCGCGCGGGTGCAGCCCGCGGGTCCGCAGGATGTGGTCCTCCAGGTGCAGGCTGGCCGCCGCACGCTCGAGCATCCCGTCGGTGACGACGACCAGCCGGTCGCCGGCGACCAGCGGCACGGCGGTGCTGCGGTAGCTGCTCCCCTCGAACAGCCCCAGGGGCAGGTCCGCCGGCAGCTCCAGCATCTGCACGTGCCCGTCGCGCGCGACGTACGGCGCGGTGTGCCCGGCGTTGACGAAGTCCAGGACACCGGTGCGCAGGTCGAGCCGCCCGAGCAGCGCGGTGGCGAACCCCTCGCCCTCGAAGCCGCAGCCGTTCTCCAGCAGCGCCTGGTTGGTTCCCGCCGCCTGCTCGAGCAGGCTGGCGCCGTGCCGGCGCAGGTTGCGCAGGCTGCCGACGCAGAGCGTCGCCGTCAGCGCGCTGTCCACGCCGTGCCCGACCGCGTCGGTGACCGACAGGTGCAGGTGGTCGCGTCCCACGGTGTAGTCGAAGGTGTCGCCGCCGATGGTCTCGGCGGGCTCGAGCCAGGCCGCCAGGGTGAACGATCCCGCCTCGCAGGTGTACGCGGCCGGCAGCAGGCGCCGCTGGATCTCGGCGGACAGGCTGAACGGGGTGCTGCGCTGCCCCCACTCGTAGAGGTCGGTGTGCCGTCGGCTGGCGATGACGACGTAGCCGAGCACGTGCGCCGTGCGGCGCACCTCCGCGATCACCGCCTCGGAGGGGGCGACCGGCAGGTCGATCTCGAGCAGCCCCAGCGCCTCACCGCGCTCGGTGATCGGGGCGAGCAGGGTCCAGGACGGCCCCTCCCGCGGTGGCAGGACCTGCACCTGCTGGCTGCGGAGCGCCTGCTCGGCAGGCCCGCCGTCGAAGGGCAGCACGGTCGCCCGCTCCTCGTCGTCGCGCCGGACACCGGAGGCGGCCGAGCCGACGAGGGAGACGTGCGAGAGCCGGACCAGGGAGCGCCCGG
>JAOPWI010000393.1 GCA_025965755.1 Frankiales bacterium
GCCACGACGTCCCCGAGGACGGCTACGCCCGCGTCAAGGGCACCAACCACGACCAGGCCGTACGCCCGCTGGTCGGCACCGCCGAGGAGGGCGGGGTCATCGACCCCGACGTCCTGTGGAGCTGCACGACCTGCGGCGCCTGCGTCGAGCAGTGCCCGGTCGACATCGAGCACGTCGACCACATCCTGGACATGCGCCGCTACCAGGTCCTCATCGAGAGCGCGTTCCCGAGCGAGGCCGGCGTGATGCTGCGCAACCTCGAGAACAAGGGCAACCCGTGGGGCCTGAACAACAAGGCCCGCGAGGAGTGGACCGAGGGCCTGCCCTTCGAGGTTCCGCGCGTCGAGGGGGAGATCCCCGAGGGCACCGAGTACCTGTTCTGGGTCGGCTGCGCCGGCGCCCTGGAGGACCGCAGCAAGAAGGTCACCCGGGCCTTCGCGGAGCTGCTGCACACCGCGGACGTGAAGTTCGCGATCCTCGGCGAGGGCGAGTCCTGCACCGGTGACCCGGCCCGCCGCCTGGGCAACGAGTTCGTCTTCCAGATGCTGGCGCAGCAGAACGTCGAGGTCCTCAACGAGGCCGGCGCCGGCCGTCCCGGCATGAAGATCGTGGCGACCTGCCCGCACTGCTTCAACACGCTCGCCAACGAGTACTCGCAGGTTGGCGGCAACTACGAGGTCGTGCACCACACGCAGCTGCTCGGCCACCTGGTCGAGACCGGCCGACTGGTCCCGATCACGCCGGTCGACGAGAAGGTCACCTACCACGACCCCTGCTACCTGGGCCGACACAACCGGGTCTACAGCCCGCCGCGCGAGGTCCTCGCCGCCATCCCCGGCCTCACCAGCCAGGAGATGCCCCGCTGCCGCGAGCGCGGTTTCTGCTGTGGCGCCGGCGGCGCGCGCATGTGGATGGAGGAGAAGATCGGCAAGCACATCAACGTGGAGCGCACGGACGAGGCGCTGGGCGTGGACCCCGACCTGATCTCCACCGCCTGCCCGTTCTGCATGGTGATGCTCTCCGACGCCGTGACGGCCAAGCAGCAGTCCGGCGAGGCCAAGGACGGCGTCCAGGTCCTGGACGTCAGCCAGATCCTGGCCAAGTCGCTGGTGGCGGCCAAGGCGCCGGCGCTCGTCGGCGCCGGTCACGGGCAGGCCGGCGAGAACGTCGTCACCGAGGACGTCACCGTCGAGGCCGCCAAGCCCGTCGGCCAGACGCCGGCGCAGACCGCCAGCGCCGACCAGGTGCAGCTCGCCCAGGTGGACGGTGCCGCCGCCGGCGGCGGCCGGACGTCGGGCAACCCGGCCTCCTCCGGCGAGACGCTGACCGGCAACAACCCCTCGGGCGACACCTCCGCCCGCACCGCGGAGGGCCACGGCCCGAACCCCGGTGGCGGCCCGGAGCACAGCACCGGGACGCCGGGCAACGCGCCCGGTGGCCACACCGAGGGCCAGGGCGAGGGCAACCCGCACCCGCCCACCCCGTAGCACCGGCATGACCGAGCGGCGGCGGCGCAATCCCCCGTTCGTCCCCAGCACATGTCCCGACCCCTACGAGCTCGCCATCGCGCGAGCCGCCGAGGAGTCGGGCGGGGACGACGGGGGCGCGCCGCCGCCGCTGCCGCGTCTGCAGGTCTTCGGCTTGCGCGTCGGGCCGTGGGGGCTGCTCGTCGGCTTCGCGGTGCTGGTGGCCGTCGGCGGCTTCGTGCGCTTCGGCGGCGGCAGCCGGACGCCGCCGCTGGAGCCCTCGTGCACCACGCCCGCACTGGCTCTGGCGGTGTCCCGCGTGCAGCCCGGCGGGCTGGTCACCTGGGCGGCGACCGGCCGCAACGGCATCGAGGTCGTTCTGGCCGTCGACGTGGCCCGCTATCAGGACGGCGTGCCCGTCCCCGTCGGGGGGCCGACCCAGGTGATCGAGCCGCCGATCCGGCTCGACGGCTGCAGGGCCACCGGCCGGTTCGGCATCCAGGTGCCGCCCGGGGAGCACGTGGTCAGCATCTTCCCCCTCGGGGGCACGTCGCTGCCGCTGGCGTCGCGCACCATCACGGTCACCGAGCCGGGCGACCCCGACTCCGGCCGCTGAGCCGCTACTGCGTCGGCGTCTGGCTGAAGCGCAGGTGCGAGCGGGACGGCGTCGGACCGCGCTGCCCCTGGTAGCGGGAGCCATAGACGCTCGAGCCGTACGGGTGCTCGGCCGGCGACGACAGCGGCAGCACGCAGATCTGGCCGATCTTCATCCCGGGGTAGAGCTTGATCGGCAGGTTGGCCACGTTGCTCAGCTCGAGCGTCACGTGCCCGGAGAAGCCGGGATCGATGAAGCCCGCGGTGGAGTGGGTCAGCAGTCCGAGCCGGCCCAGGCTGCTGTTGTGGGTCGGCACGTAGGTCCGGCCGACCAGGAACATGCCGCTGGCCGCGGCGACCTGGATGCACCGGACGGGCACGGGCGCCATCGGGTGGACCGCGACGACCGACCGAAAGCGCGCCGGACCCAGCTGCGGCGCCAGCCGGGCCAGCTTGCCCTCCAGCCGGAAGACCGGCAGGTGCGGCGTGAAGGTCACCTGATAGCCCGGTGCCTGCTCCACGCCGTCGACGGTGACCCGCTCCTTGCTCAGGACCGGCCGCAGGCCCAGGCTCGCGGCCAGCTCCACGACCGCGTCCGACAGCTGCTCCAGCGTGCTCACGAACGCGCAGCCGCCGACCTCGTCGACGGCGCCGCTGTCGCTGTCCATCAGCCCCTGCAGCAGGGCCAGCCGCTGGTCCGCTCCGGCGGTCAGGTAGGCCGCGGGCACGGGCCCGTCGGCGAGCAGCCGCCCGGCGGTACGGGCGGTCGCCGAGGCGGTGGTGCCGTCGCCGAGCCCCCGGCCCAGGACGTAGGGGTCGATGCCCAGGCCCTCGCGGGGGGCGTACTGGGCGGCGCCGGCGAGCGGCACGTGGTGGTTCCACTCCCGGCCCGCCCTCAGGGTCGCGGCGAGCTCACGCGTCGTGGTGCTGCGGGCGACCGGCGTCAGGCCCCGGGCCCCGCGGGAGCGCTCCGCCTCGGTGACCGTCACCCACAGGTGCTCGGCGTCCGCGACGAAGCGGCTGCCGTCGCACAGCAGGACCTCGTAGCAGGGACGCCCGGTCAGCACCTCGGTCGCGGCGACGACCGTGGTCGGGGCGCCCGCCTCGTCGAAGACCTCATCGCCCGGCTCGAGGTGCTCCATCGTCGTCCAGCCGCGGGGAGTGGGCACCTCGGTGTCCAGCGACAGCGCCTTGCCCTCCAGGCGGGCTGCCAGGTCGTCACCGAGGCTGATGACCTCGAGCGTCGATCCCAGCACGAACTCGCCGGGGTGCAGGATGAACGGCTCCTCGCCCACGGCCTCGAGCAGCTCGGTCAGGTCGTCCTGGGCGACAGCCGGGTCGATGTGCGTGTAGCGGTGGTTCGCGAAGACGCGGAACCACCTGTCCAGGCGCACGTCGATGCTGCTGGGCTGCACCATCGCCTCGTCGTACGGCGTGACGCCGAGCCGGCCGTCCGCCATGGCGGCCTTGAGGTCGCGGTCCGAGAGCAGCACGAGCGCGAGGCTAGTACGCTCCCCGCCAGCACCATGCGGGCGTAGTTCAGCGGCAGAACATCAGCTTCCCAAGCTGAGAACGCGAGTTCGATTCTCGTCGCCCGCTCTGTCCGGGGCCCCAGCTCATCGAGCCGGGGCTCCGCTGTTGCCGGTCGGTCAGCGCGGGCCCGGCGGCGTGTCGAGCCCCCGCTACGGTGGCGGCATGACGCGGATCGCGGTCGTGACGCTGGACGGCTTCAACGAGATCGACTCCTTCGTCGCCTCCTTCATGCTCGGGCGCGTGGACCGCGCCGGATGGTCGGTCGCCATCGCGTCGCCCACCCGGCAGGTGACGTCGATGAACGGGCTGACGGTCACGGCGCAGATGCCGCTCGACGAGCTGCCCGACGCCGACGCGGTCCTCGTGGGAAGCGGTGCACGCACGCGCGAGTACGCCAGGGACCCTGCCTTCCTGGCGTCCCTGCAGCTCGACCCGTCGCGCCAGGTCATCGGCTCGCAGTGCTCGGGTGCCCTGCTGCTGGCTCGGCTGGGCCTGCTTGACGGCGTTCCTGTCTGTACGGACCTCCTGACGAAGCCCTGGGTGATCGAGGCCGGAGCGGACGTCGTCGATCAGCCGTTCTTCGCCTCCGGCAATGTGGCGACAGCCGGTGGCTGCCTGTCCAGCCCGTACCTCGCAGCGTGGACGATCGCCCGGCTCGCGGGTGTCGAGGCGGCGCGATCCGCCCTGTTCTCCGTGGCCCCGGTCGGCGAGAAGGACGAGTACGTCCACCGCGGGATGAGCCACGTCGAGCGCCATCTGCCTGTCTCGACAGCGGCCGCGCCGGGTCAACGCTAGAGCAGGGGTCTCACGAGGGTCAGCCCGTCGGCCCGCCAGCGTCTGAGCAGTGGGAGAGCATCGTGATACCGAAGATCGAACCGATCTGCAGCTACCTGGGTCGCGCCCCGGGCTGGCGGCACTGCCTCGACAAGACCGAGTTCGTCGTCGAGATCGGTCCCAGCAGCGGCGCGCAGTATCTGACGGCCTGCCGCCGGCACTGGGAGAAGGTCGCTGCCTACGGTGTGGACGCCGACGGCCGGGCGCTGCTCCTGCACGTCAGCTGCTGGGAGCAGGAGAAGGGGCAGCCGATCGTCTGGGCCGACTGAGGCGGGGCAGAGCGGCCCTGCCGGCGCGTCATCCCGGAGCGCCGCCGTCGGTGATCGCGGCCAGCAGCGCGGCCTGCCGCCGCAGCAGCTGCGCCGTCTCGAGCGCCAGTGCCGCCCGCCTCGCGACGTCCTCGACGAACGGGAGGTCCTGGCTGCTGTAGCGCCGGCCGGACTCGGCGTAGGTGAGCGTGAGAGTGCCCAGAATGCCGTGCCGGCCGACCATCGGAGCGACCACAGCACTGACCATGCCCACCTGGCGCAGCACCGCCAGGAGCTCGGCGCTGCCGGCGGACCGGGCGAGGAGCTCGTCGGACACGTCCGGGTACAGCTCGCTGACGCCGGTGCGCAGGACGTTCGCTGGGCCGGCCGGCGCGGCCAGGTCCACCGGGGACAACGCCGACATCCGCTGGGCCCAGCGGAGCGCGTCCGGGTCGGCGTGCGTGATCCCGACCGTGGCGAGGTCGCCCTCCTGCAGGACCTGCACGACGCACCAGTCCGCCAGCCGGGGCACGAGCAGGTCGCCGACGGTCGCCACGGTCGCGTCGACGTCCAGGTTGGCGCTCAGCGCGACGGACGCGTCCGCGACGTAGGCCAGCCGCTCGTTCGCGGCGTGCGCCTGCTGTAGCGCCAGGGCCCGCTCGAGCGCCTGCGCGAGGGCGTCGGCGAGCGCCCGCACGAACCGGGCCTGGGTGTCCGGATCGAGCCGGCCGCCGGTCGCGAAGGTGAACGACAGCACCCCGAGGACGTGGTCTCCGATGATCAACGGGGCCGCGTGCAGCGTGCGGTCGCTGTCGTACAGGTCGGCCAGCCCAGGGAACTGCTCGGCCAGCTGCGCGCGGTTGCGCAGCAGCAGCGGCCGGCGGGTCCTCACCACCCGGGGACCGGGCAGGTCGGCGTCCATCGGCACGACGGCGTACTGCAGCCCGGTCGGGTCCGAGGTCCCGTCGGGGACCACCGAGCGGAGCACGTCCCCGTCCAGCAGCAGCACGCGGCCGGCCAGCGCTCCCAGGACCTCGCTGGCCTTGCCGATGACGACGGCGGCGATCTGCTCGACCGTGCTCGCCGCGGTCAGGTCGGCCGCGACCGTCTGCAGCAGCTCCAGCCGGTCCGCAGCGTCCTGCAGCCCGGACACGACCGACATCTGCTCCGCGAGGACCTGGAGAAAGGTGCGCGGTGCCGGCGGGGTCTGCCCGGCGGCCCGGGCGCGGATCTGGTCGACGAGGGCCTGCACGTACCAGCGCCGGAAGACCTTGTGCACCGGTGGCGCCTCGAGCGTGAGGATCTGGGCGCTGCGCGCGTACTGGTCGGCGCGGTCCAGCGCCGCGAGGTAGCGCTCCCCGGCGTCCGCCGCCGATGCCGGCTGGGTCAGGACCAGCGTCGTCTCGGCGTGGCCACCGGCAGCGGCGGCCAGCGCCTGCCGCTTGATCTGGTCGCGGGCCGAAGCGAACGCCCGGGTCACCGCCGCCAGGGTCTCGACGTCGAGCGCGACCGCCTCGTGCGCACCGTCCGCGACGTCCGCCGCTGCCTGCGCGAGGCGCGCCTCCCGCACGACGTTGTCGATATGCGCCTTGGCCTCGAGCAGGAGATCGGTGGGGACGGCGCCCAGCCGGACCCGGAAGGTCTGCTCGACCGGGTCGTCGTCGTGCCAGCCGGCGAGAAAGGCGTCCACGTCGATCGCTGCCGGCTCCTCCGCGGGGACCGTCGCCCTGTCCTGCGGCAGCTCCGCCCAGACCGTCTTGCGGCCCGAGTCGGCCCGCTGCACGCCCCAGGTCTGCGCCAGCGCAGCGACCAGCCGCAGGCCGCGGCCGGTCATGGCGTCGTTGCTCTGCACCGGGATCACCGGCAGGCTCTGACCGCCGTCCTCGACCTCCACCCGCACCCGGCCCTCGAGCCTGCTGACCCGGACGAGCACCGGTGCGGTTCCGTGCAGCGCGGCGTTGGTCACCAGCTCGGTCACGATCAGGCCGGCGTCCTCGGCCGCCTCCGGAGTCTGGTCGACCAGCAGGGAGGTGACGAAGTGACGGGCCCGCGGCGCCGCGTCCGCGGCGGCCCCGACGCTCAGCTCGGCCACCGACGGCATCCCGCACCCCTTCGTCCGGCGCAGCGCCTCCCGCCGCACGCTGCATTGTGCTCCGGCGCGGTACGCCGGTGGTGGCCGACGCCCGCTTCCCGCGCGTGGACGGGCGTGCGCAGCGCCGTCCCGACCGAGGGCAGCGGCCCGGCAGCACGGTGAGCGCCGGGAGGCGGGTCGCCGGGGCGTTCCACCGAGCGCGGCTCGCCGCCCGGTTCGCTCAGGAGTAGAGCCGCTCCAGGACGTCCTGGTACTTGGTGTGGACGACCCGGCGCTTGAGCTTGAGGGTCGGCGTCAGCTCCTCGCTCTCGGCGGTCCACTCGACCGGCAGGAGCTCGAACCGCTTGACCTGCTCGGGGCGCGACAGCCGCGCGTTGGCCGCGTCGACGCCCTGCTGCACCATCGCGAGCACCTGCTCGTTGCGGGCCAGCTCGGCCAGGTCGGTGAACGCGATGCCGGCCTTGTGGGCCACCAGGGGCGCGATCTCGGCATCCAGAGTGAGGACGGCGACGACGTAGGGCCGGCTGTCGCCGAAGACCAGCGCGTGCCCGACCAGCGGGCTCTCCTTGAGCAGGTTCTCGATGTTGGACGGCGCGATGTTCTTGCCGGAGCTGGTGATGATCAGCTCCTTCTTGCGGTCGACGACCCAGTAGAAGCCGTCCGCGTCGACGCGGCCGATGTCGCCGGTGTGCAGCCAGCCGTCCTCGTCGAACAGCTCGCGGGTGGCGTCCTCGCGGCGGAAGTAGCCGGGGGTCTGGACCGGCCCGCGCACCAGGATCTCGCCGTCGTCGCCCAGGGACAGCTCGAGGCCGGGCAGTGGCCGGCCGACGCTGCCGAGCCGGAAGGCGGCCGGGCCGTTGGCCGTCACGGCACCCGTGGTCTCGGTCATGCCGTAGACGTCGTAGATCCGCAGCCCGAGGCCGGCGAAGAAGCGCGCCACGTCGACCGGCATCGGCGCGGCGGCGGAGGCCGCCCACTCGACCCGGTCCAGGCCGAGCAGCGCGCGCATGACCGACAGCACGGCCGCGTCCGCCTGCTGGTAGGCGCTGACCTGCTCCGCCGTCGGCTGCCCGCCGGCCTCCTGCGCGAGGACGTACTGCAGGCCGGCCTCCATCGCCTGCGCGACGGCGGCCTTCTTGGCGGCGTCCGTCTCGGCCGCCAGCAGCGCGGAGACGCCGGTCATGATCTTCTCCCAGACGCGGGGCACCCCGAAGAACCGCGTCGGGCGGACCTCGCGCAGCGAGGCGGCCAGCTGCGAGGGGTCGGCGAGCAGGTGCACGTGGCCGCCCTGGGTCCACGGCGTGTACATGCCGAGCGCGCGCTCGGCGATGTGCGCGAACGGCAGGTAGGACAGGGTCAGGCCCGGCGCGGTCACGCCGGTGACCTGCAGCGAGGTGGCCACCTCGAACAGCACGTTGCGGTGGGTCAGCACGACGCCCTTGGGATCGCCGGTGGTGCCCGAGGTGTAGAGGATCGTCGCCGGCTGGGTCGGCTCCACGGCGCGCCAGCGCTGCTCGCACTCCTCGGCGTGCGCCGCGCGGTAGCGCGCCCCCTCGGCCGCGAGGTCGGCCCAGCTCACCACCCGGGGGTCGTCCGGAGCCGCCGCGGCATCCAGGACGACGACGGTCCGGAGCGAGTCGACGGACGCGAGCGCGCCCGCCCACCGGGCCACCTGGTCGGCGCCCTCGAGCACCGCGACGGTCGGCGTGCTGTGGCCGGCGATGAAGGCGACCTGGTCCGGCGAGAGCGTGGAGTAGATCGACATCGGCGTGCCGCCGGCATGCAGGACGGCGAGGTCGGCGAGCACGTGCTCGATCCGGCTGCTGGCCATGAGCGCCGCGGTGTCCCCGGGAGCCATGCCGCGCGCGACCAGCCCGGCCGCCAGGTCGAGCGCCTGCTCGCGCAGCCGCTCCCAGGTGAGCGTCCGCCAGCCGTCGCTCCCGTGGCGGTCGGAGTAGGCGGGCGTGCCGCCCTGCTCGGACACGGTGCGCTCCAGCTCCAGGCACAGCGTGCTGCCCGCGATCCGCTCGTCGAGCGCGGTGCGGTCGTCCTGGATGGCGGTCATGCGTCGTCTCCTCCTGCGGTCCGGTGGTGGCGCCCGGACTGTGACAGCGGACACAGGCCGGGCGCAAGGCACCGCAGCGCCCGTGGGCGCCTCGTCAACCGCGGGACGGAGCCGGCCCGGTCCGCCGTGCGTCAGGCCTCGCGCAGCGCCGGCGCGAGGGCCCGCCAGTCCTCCCGCGGCACCGACCCGAGGCGGTCGGCCAGCACCTGCACCACGACGTGGTCGGCACCGGCGTCCAGGTGCTCGCGCACCCGGGCGAGGATCGCCTGCTCGTCGCCCATGACGACGAGCGCGTCGGCCAGCTTCTCGGAGCCGCCGCGCACCAGGTCGGTGGCCTCGTCGAAGCCCTCGCGCAGCCAGTTGTTCCGGTAGTTCGGCAGCCCCGTGTAGATGTTGAGGTGCTCGTGCGCCCGGCGCAGCGACTCGGCCCGGTCCTGGCCCAGCACAGCGGCCTGCTCGACGACCAGCAGCGGGCCCTCCCCGAGCGCCGCGCGCGCCGTCCGCGTGTGCTGGGGCGTCACGAGGTACGGGTGGGCACCCGCGGTGCGGTCGCGGGCGAGCTCGAGCATCTTCGGGCCGAGGGCGGCGAGCACGATCGGCGGCACGACCTGGTCGGCGGCCAGAAACGGCGCCGCGGCCATCGCGTCCAGGTACTGCCGCATGGCGCGCAGCGGCGGCAGGTAGGCCTGACCGCGGTCCCGCTCGACCAGCGGCTGGTGGCTGACCCCGAGCCCGAGCAGGAACCGCCCCGGGGCCAGCGCCTCGAGCGTGCGCGCTCCGGCATTCATCGCCATCGGCCCGCGGGCGTAGATGGTGGCGATGCCGGTCCCGATGACCATGCTCGATGTCGCGCCCAGCAGCAGCTGTGCCTGGATGAGGCTGTCGCGCCCGTACGCCTCGCCGAACCACAGGGAGCCGTAGCCCAGCTCCTCGAGCTCGGCGGCCACCTCGGGCACCGCCGGGGCGGGCAGCGCCTCCAGGGCACCGGTCCACAGGCCGGCGCGACGGGTACGGAGCTTCTCGACAGCGGTCACCCACGGATCATGGCCCAGCCCGGCCGGCGGCGGAGCGGCCCCTAGGGTCACCGGATGCCCGACTCCGAGGGACCCGCCGCCGACGGGGTCGCCCGCCTGCGCCGCTGGCACGCCGCGCGCGGGGTGCCGCCGGCGGTCGGCCGCCTGCGCATGCAGCTCCTGGCCGTCGAGCTGGCCGCCACCACCGTGCGGATGCCGCTGCACCCGGAGCTGCTGCTGCCCGGCCCCGGCACCAGCGCCGCGGTCCCGGCCGCACTAGCCGACGTCGGGCTGACGACCTCCGTGGTCGCCTCGCTGCCGAGCGGCCAGGCGGTCACCACCATCGCGATGACCGTCGACCACCTGCTCGCCACGCCGGCGAGCGGCGCGCTGGTCGCCACCTGCCGCTCCGAGCCGTACGCCGGCGGGGCGGCTCAGCACGCCGTGGGCCTGATCCACGACGACACCGGCCGGCGGGTCGCCGCGGTGTCCGGCTGGTTCCTGCCGGCCGAGGTGCCGCACGAGGGCGCCGCGCGGACCGGCCTGCCGACGGAACCCCCCGGTGCCGACCTGCTGGAGCTGCTGCAGGTCGCGCCGGCCCCGCCGGTGGAGGGAGCCCTGTCGTTCCCGCTGCACGCCCGGGACGCGCTGGGCAACGTGTCGGGCACCCTGCACGGCGGCGTCGGCGCGCTCACGTCCAGCCTGGCGGCCGAGGCGGTGCTCGGGTCCGGCGCGCGGCTGCTGACGTCGACCTACGCGTACCTGCGCCCGATTCCCCGCGACGCCGCCGTCACGGTGTCCGCGCGGGTGCTGCGCCGGGGCCGGCGCACGGCCTCGGTGGAGGCGGTCCTGGTGACCGCCGACGGGCGCGAGGCGCTGCGCGCCGCGGTCGTCGCGGCGGTCGGATAGCCGGGCCGGCCGCGCTCTCCGCCAGACTGTGGGGGTGAGCGCACCCGAGCAGCACGTCCTACCCGTGTACGCGTGCGCCGCCGGTGCCGTCCTGCACGCGCACGCCGCAGGGACGCTGGAGCCGGCCGTGCTGCTGCACACGTTCCTGCCGCCCGGCGGAGCGGAGGGCATCGACGCGGGTGACGCCCGGGTCGACGTGCACGGCAACGGCCCCGGCGCGCCGGACGTCACGGTCCGGGTGCTGTCCCAGGGCCGGTCGATGTCCTGGCAGCTGCCGATCGCTCCGCTGGTCGCCGCGCTGCCGGGCCAGCCGGGCGACGAGGGCCGCATGGTGCTGCTCGCGGTGCTGGACGCCGAGCCGGAGCAGGGCTTCTGGGCCCAACCGGTCGACTGCGAGCGCCTCGCCGCCGAGCTGCAGCTGCCGGTGGCCGACGTCGTCGACGCCCTGTCGGGCCGCCTGACGCCCTGGCTGGCCGACGACCTGGACATCCTCCTGCACGACGACGCGCACGAGCACGCGGCTGACCGCTCCCCGGCGCAGACGCTGGCCACCGCGGTCCTCGCGCACTACCGCGGCGACCTCACCGCCGAGCAGGCCACCACCCGGCTGGTGCGGGCGCTGGAGCTGGCGCCGCCGGAGTTCCAGGTCGAGCTGGCCGGGCGGCTGGCCCAGGCGCTCGTCGCCGCGGTGGCGGCCGGCGGGCCGGCGGGGCTGGCCGCGGTCGAGTCCTCTGCCGGGCCGTTCGAGACCGAGGTGCTGCGCCTGCTGGACACCCTGCCCGGAGCGCTCGGCGCGGTCCCCGGCGCGGACACGGCCGCCCAGGTCGTGCTCGCGGGGGCGGACCGCGACGAGTCGGTCGGCGCGGCCGTCAGCGTGGTGGCCCGGCTGGCGAGAGCCGCGTTCGGCCCGGAGCTGCCCGGCGACGAGGTGCTCCGCCGGCTCGGGATGGTCGACGACGCCGGCCTG
>JAOPWI010000400.1 GCA_025965755.1 Frankiales bacterium
TCCGCCTGGCGGCGGTGCTCGGCGCGCTCCTCCGCGACACGCCGGCGCGTCTGCGCCCGGGCGTCCCGCTGGACACCGACCTCGTCCCGGCGGGCCGCCGCGTCGTCCCGGTGCGCCGCGGCCTCCAGCCGGGCATCAGGAGCGGACTCGCCGTCCGGGCCGTGACTGTCCACGGAGGCACTCTAACGACCCGGCAGGGGCCCGCCGCCTGCCCAGGGCTGAGCGGCCCGGCGGCTGGACTGCTCAACCGCCGAGCCTCGGTACGTCGGCCTCACCGGGTTGCCACGTACCGTTCGACCAGGTTTGCACATGCCCGCGCGCTGCCGGTGCCGGCCCGGCGCAGCGGCAGCGCTGCCTACGGTGTGGGGGTGCGCCGCCTGCTGCTCGTTCCCGCCGTCCTGCTCGCCCTCACCGCCTGCTCCGGCGGCACCGACCGGCCCGAGGTCCCCGCCATCGACGGGCTGCAGCTCGTCGAGGGCAAGCTCTCGACCGACCACACCAACCGGGACGAGACCTACCCGACCAGGCCCCCGACCGGCGGGGCGCACTGGGGCAGCTGGCTGGCCTGCGCCGTCTACTCCGAGCCCGTGCCGGACGAGTTCGCCGTCCACTCCGAGGAGCACGGCGCGGTCTGGCTCACCTACCAGCCCGGCGCGTCGGCCGGCGAGGTCGCCGCGCTCGCCGCGCTGACCCAGATCAACGCCGACTACGTCCTGGTCTCGCCCTATCCCGGCCAGGCGGGCCGGTTCGCCGCCTCCACCTGGGGCGCCCAGCTGTTCGTGGACTCCGCCGACGACCCGCGGCTGCGGCAGTTCACCGAGGCGTACGCCGGCGGCGGCCAGGGCGGGGAGAAGGGCGCCGACTGCAAGGGCGGGACCTCCCTGGAGGACGCCAGGGCAGCGCTCGCCGAGGTGTCCGGCTCCTAGCGCTGGGGGGGCTGGCGCAGCCGGGCGGTGAGCGTGGACGGGTCCAGCTGCGCGGCGTCGGTGCCCTGCAGCCAGCGAGCCAGCACGACCGCGAGGCGCTGCGGCTCGGACAGGTGCGGAAAGTGGCCCGAGGTCTCGAACACCTCGAGCGTCGTGCCGGGCACGCTCTCGGCCAGGGAGCGACCGTGCGAGACCGGGATGATCGTGTCCTTGGCGCCCCAGACGACCAGCAGCGGCAGGTCGGCGGCCAGGTAGAGCCGGTCGCGGGCGTCGATGCGCTGCCCGGCCGGGTCCAGAACCGCCCGGGCGGTGTGCACGAACGCCTCGCGGGTGGCCGGATCGCCGAGCGAGGCGAAGCCGAGCAGGGCCTCGGCCAGCCCGGGCGCGACGGGGACGCCGGCGCGGGCCAGCAGGCGGCCGACTCCGGCGCCCGCGCGGCGGACGTACGAGCCGGCGAGGAGCGGCAGGACGTACTCCGCTCCCGGCAGCGTGGCGGCCCGCAGGAACGGGCTCACCTCCGGCCCGAGGCCGCCGGAGCAGACCAGCGCGAGCCGCTCCACCCGCTCGGGGAACTGGTAGGCGAACTGCATCGCGATCCCCCCGCCGAGGGAGTGGCCGACCAGGGTGGCCCGGTCGTGGCCGAGCGCGGCCAGCAGGTCGCGGATGCCGCAGGCGTGCGCGCCGAGGGAGTAGTCGCCGCGCGGCTTGGCCGACTCGCCGTGGCCGAGCAGGTCCGGCGCGATCACGTGGCAGCTCTCGCCGAGGCGGCCCATGACCTGCTCCCACTGGGCGGCCCGGGAGGCGATGCCGTGCACCAGGACGACCAGCGGGCCGCCCGAGTCGGCGCCGGCCTCCGCGTAGCGGACGAGCGCGCCGTGCAGGGGCTGTGAGCCGTACGTCACCGGGACCATGGTTCGATGGTGTTACCGGCGGTAACACCTCGTCAAGGACCGAGCGGCGTGACGCTCGTCCCTCTTGACACCGCGTGTGCCGCCGCCCAGTGTTACCGGCGGTAACCCCCGACCCCAGGAGTGCTCGTGACCGGCTTCACCCTCCAGCTGACCGAGGACCAGCAGACGCTGCAGAAGTGGCTGCACGAGTTCGCCTCCGACGTCATCCGTCCGGTGGCCTCGGAGTGGGACGAGCGCGAGGAGACGCCCTGGCCGGTGATCCAGGAGGCCGCCCGGGCCGGCATCTACAGCCTCGACTTCTTCGCCAGCAGCTGGGCCGACGAGAGCGGCATCAGCCTGCCCATCACCATGGAGGAGCTGTTCTGGGGCGACGCGGGCATCGGCCTGTCGATCGTCGGCACGACGCTCGGCGTCGCGGGCATCCTCAACAACGGCACGATGGAGCAGATCGGGGAGTGGGCGCCCCGCTGCTTCGGCACCGAGGACGACGTCAAGCTCGCCGCGCTCGCGGTCTCCGAGCCCAACGCCGGCTCCGACGTCAGCAGCATGAAGACGACCGCCGTCTACGACCAGGCCAAGGACGAGTGGGTCCTCAACGGCGTCAAGACCTGGATCACCAACGGCGGCATCGCCGACGTGCACGTCGTCGTCGCGGCCGTCGACCCGTCGCTGAAGGCCCGCGGCCAGGCGTCCTTCGTGGTCGGCCCGGAGTTCAAGGGCAAGGGCCTGTCCCAGGGCCAGAAGTTCAAGAAGCACGGCATCCGGGCCAGCCACACCAGCGAGGTCATCCTGGACGACCTGCGCCT
>JAOPWI010000402.1 GCA_025965755.1 Frankiales bacterium
CGAGGACCTCTGGCAGGAGGGCGGGCCGGTCGCCGTCGCCCGGGCGGCCGGCACCGGGCTGCTGCTCTGCCTGAACGGCTCGCCGTACGAGCGGGGCAAGGACGACGTCCGCGGCGGCCTGGTGGCGCGCCGCGCCGGCGAGGCCGGATGCGCCCTCGCCTACGTCAACACGGTCGGCGGCCAGGACGAGCTGGTCTTCGACGGCGACTCGCTCGTCGTCGACGCGGCCGGGGCGGTCCTCGCCCGGGCGCGGCTGTGGGAGGAGCAGCTGCTCGTCGTCGACCTCGACCTGCCGGCCCGCACCCTCGCCAGGACCGGGCCGGTCGACGCCCGCGACGGCACGACGATGGAGGTCAGCCACGTCGTGCTGACCGACGAGCCGCTCCCGGTGTACGACCCGGTCGTGCCGCCGATCGCGGAGCCGCTGGTGGACGCGGCCGAGGTGTGGGGCGCGCTCGTGACGGCGACCCGCGGCTACGCCCGCAAGAACCGGTTCACGTCGGTCGTGCTGGGGCTGTCCGGCGGGATCGACAGCGCGCTGGTCGCGACGATCGCCGCGGACGCGCTGGGCCCCGACGCGGTCCACGTCGTCGGCATGCCGAGCAGCTTCTCCTCCGACCACTCCGTCAGCGACGCCGAGGACCTGGCCCGCCGCCAGGGCCTGCACTGGTCGCTGGTGCCGATCGCCCCGATGGTCGACGCGTGGACGCAGTCGGTGCAGCTGACCGGCCTGTCGCTGGAGAACCTGCAGGCGCGGGTGCGCGGCACGACGCTCATGGGACTGTCCAACCAGCACGGTCACCTGGTGCTGACGACGGGCAACAAGAGCGAGCTGGCGACCGGCTTCTCCACCCTGTACGGCGACTCGGCCGGCGGCTTCGCGCCCATCAAGGACGTGCCCAAGTCGCTCGTGTGGGAGCTCTGCCGCTGGCGCAACGCCGAGGCCGCCCGCCGCGGCGAGGTGCCGCCCATTCCGCAGCACAGCATCGACAAGCCACCGAGCGCCGAGCTGGCGCCGGGGCAGGTCGACAGCGACCGCCTTCCGCCCTACGACGTGCTCGACGCGCTGCTGGACGCCTACGTCGAGCGCGACCTCGGCCGGGCCGACCTGATTCAGGCCGGCTTCCAGGCCGAGCTCGTGGACCGGGTGGTCAGGTTGGTGGACGCCGCGGAGTACAAGCGCCGGCAGTACCCGCCGGGGCCCAAGGTCACCGGCCGGGCGTTCGGGCGCGACCGGCGCCTGCCGATCACGTCCCGGTGGCGGGAGGTGGCGGCTCCGGCGGCGGCCGAGCCGGTGCAGGCGCGGCCGGACCCGGCCCGCTGACGCCCGGCTCGACCCCGTCCCGAAACCGTGCGGGCGCAGCGCGAGGTGGGGACGCCGGCAGTGTGACGCGGGCGACACAGACGCACCGCGCGGCGCGTGCCACCCTTGACGCGACCCGGGGACTGCACCCGCAGCCTCGAGGCACTCCCCAGGAGGTCCCGTGACCGAGCTCGCCAGCCTGTACGGCGGGATCACCACCCGCCGCGTCACCGTCCGCGACCTGCAGCTCGCCAAGGACCGCGGCGAGCGCTGGGCCATGACCACGTCGTACGACATGCTCACCGCCGCCCTGTTCGACGAGGCCGGCATTCCGGTGCTGCTCGTCGGCGACTCCGCCGGCAACAACGTTCTCGGCTACGAGACCACCGTGCCGGTGACGCTCGAGGAGATGGTGCCGCTGGTCCGCGCGGTCGCCCGCAGCACCAGCCGGTCGCTGGTCGTCGGCGACCTGCCCTTCGGCAGCTATCAGGGCTCGCCCGAGCAGGCCCTGAGCAGCGCGGTGCGGTTCATGCAGGTCGGCGCCCAGGCGGTCAAGCTCGAGGGCGGCCGCCGGGTGCTGCCCCAGGTCGAGCTGCTCGTCGAGTCGGGTGTGCCGGTCATGGGCCACCTGGGCCTGACCCCCCAGTCGGTCAACACCCTCGGCGGCTACCGCGTGCAGGGCCGCGGCGACCAGGGCGACCGGCTGATCCAGGACGCCCTCGCGCTGCAGGACGCCGGCGCGTTCGCGGTCGTTCTGGAGGTCGTCCCCGGCGACCTGGCCGAGCGGGTCACCAAGGAGCTGGCGATCCCGACCATCGGAATCGGCGCCGGCGCCGGCTGCGACGCCCAGGTGCTGGTGTGGACCGACCTGGCCGGCCTCACGCCCGGCCCGGGTCCCAAGTTCCTCAAGCGCTACGCCGACCTGCGCACCGTTCTCGGCGAGGCCGTGCGGGAGTACGCCGACGACGTCCGCGAGGGCCGCTATCCCGCGCCGGAGCACGGCTACAGCTGAGCCGGCCCGTCGACGTTGACGACGACCGGGCCGGTGCCCCGGCGCACGAGGACCACGTCGGCCGGCTCGTCCGTCGGGTTGCTCTCCCGGTGCACGGTGTGCGCCGGCACGTGCACGAAGTCGCCGGCGCGCGCGTCCACGACGGCGGCCGCCGTCTCGACGCGGAAGGCGCCGCGCACGACGTACGCGACCGTGTCGTGCTCGCCGTGGTGGTGCCAGCCGCTGACCGCGCCCGGCTCGGTGCGGGCCAGCCCGCTCCACAGGTCCTCGAGCACGACC
The DNA here is from genome assembly GCA_025965755.1 of Frankiales bacterium. Taxonomy (GTDB): domain Bacteria; phylum Actinomycetota; class Actinomycetes; order Mycobacteriales; family SCTD01; genus RYN-170. The sequence goes on from JAOPWI010000402.1 coordinate 2,595, forward strand.
GCCGCGTAGCGGGCCATGCCCGGCGTCGACTGCCCCGGGGTGAGGGCGTCGGCACCGACGCGGGTCACCGGCGTCTCGGTCATGCGGTCACCGTAGGGCCCGCGTCAGCAGAGGGCGAGCCTCGACCAGCGACGGGCCGTACCAGGTCAGGTGGCGCCCGCTCACGCACGCCGCGCGGACACCCGGGAAGGCCTCCGGGCCGTCCGAGGGCGAGAAGGCGTACGGCTCGTCGGGCAGCACGACCAGGTCGACGCCCTGCACGGGTGGCGTGAAGCGGGGGTAGCGCTCCGGGCTGGCGCCCAGCACGTTGTCCACGCCGATCCGGGCGAGCACGTCGCCGGTGAAGGTGCCCGATCCGACGGCCATCCACGGCCGCCGCCAGATCGGCACGACGGCGGTGCGGCGCGGCCCGGTGTGCGGTGCGGCCCAGACCTCGCCGGCCTCCTGCAGCCAGGCCGGCGTGTCCAGGGCGCAGGCGGCGAGCATGCGGCGCAGCGAGACCAGCGCCTCGGGCACGGTCCGGGGAAACGTCGTCCACACCGCGACGCCGCCGGCCCGCAGGGCGTCCAGGTCGCTCTCGCGATTCTCCTCGCCGTTGGCCAGCACCAGATCCGGCTGCAGGTCCAGCACGGCCTGGACGGTCGGGTTCTTGGTCCCGCCGATCCGCGCGACGTCGAGGTCGACGGGGTGCGAGCACCAGTCGGTGGCACCGACCAGCAGGCCGGGCGCGGTGACCGCGACGGCCTCGGTGAGCGACGGCACCAGGCTGACGACCCGCGCCACCCGAGCGGGCAGCACGACCTCGCGGCCGGTGTCGTCAGACGTCGGTGACACGCAGCCCGGCGTGGGCCTTGTAGCGGCGGTTGATCGAGATGAGGTTGGCCGTCATCGCCTCGACCTGGTGGGCGTTGCGCAGCCGGCCGCCGTACACGCCGCGCATGCCGGGCACGACGCTGGCGAGCGCCTGCACCAGGTCGGTCGCCTCGCGGTCCTCGCCGAGGACGAGGACGTCGGTGCCGACGTCCTCCACCGACTCGTCGAGCAGCAGCACGGCGCTGACGTGGTGGAACGCCGCGACGACCCGGCTGCCGGGCAGCACGGCGGCAGCCTGCTGGGCAGCGCTGCCCTCCTCGACGGGCAGCGCGTACGCCCCCTGCTTGTCGAAACCGAGCGGATTGACGCAGTCGACGACGATCTTGCCGGCCAGGGCGTCGGCCAGCCCCTCGAGCAGCTCCCTGTGCCCCTCCCAGGGCACGGCCACCACGACGATGTCGCCCTGCGCGGCGGCGCCCGCGTTGTCGGCACCGGAGACCGCGCCCGGCAGCTCGGCGGCCGCCGCCTGCGCCCGGCCCTCG
>JAOPWI010000411.1 GCA_025965755.1 Frankiales bacterium
CCGGGCCCGCCCGCCGCACCGGTGCTGGCCGTCGACGCGCTGCTCGCGCTGCTGGGGCTGGGCCTGGTGCTGCAGGCCGCTGCTACGGTCGCGAGGACGTCCCCCCATCGCGAGGAGCTCGACCCGTGAACTACGTGACCACCGCCGTGGCGGCCGTCGTGGGAGTCGTTCTCGCGGGCATCACGGCCTTTGGCATCGTGACCAGCGCCAACGCCGACCCCCAGCCGGTCGACGAGCCGCTCGTCACCTACGGCCAGCGCTAACGCCTACGCGCTGCGGCCCGCCAGCTCCTCGGCCCGCCGCGGCTCCGGCAGCTCCACCGGGCCCGCTCCGCCCACCGCGGCCCGCAGCACCTGCTCGAAGCACTCGACCGTCCGCGCCCAGGTGAACCGGCGCGCGTGCTGCAGGGCGTGCGCCCCGAGCACGTTCCGCTGCTCGGGATCCGCCAGCAGCGCGCCGACCGCCTCGGCGAAGGCGGTGCCGGCGTCGCCGCCGACCGAGCCGTCCACCAGCACGCCCGTACGCCCGTCCAGGATCGACTCGGCCAGCCCGCCCGCGCCGTGGAAGGCGACCGCCGGCGTGCCGTGCGACGCGGCCTCCACCACCGACAGGCCCCAGCCCTCCTTGAGCGAGGGCACCGCCAGCAGCCAGCTCCGCGCGAGCACCTCGGCCTTGGTCTGCTCGTCGACGAACCCGAGAAAGTCCACCCGGTCGGCCACCCCCAGCCGCTCGGCCTCGGCCCGCAGCTCGGCGTCCCACCAGCCGTGCCCGACGACCGTGAGCCGCAGGTCGGGGAACCGCTCGCGCAGGTGCGCGACCGAGGCCATCGCCAGCTCGACCCGCTTGTGCGGCACCAGCCGGCCCAGCACGCAGATGCTCGGGTGCGCGGTGCGGCCGCCCGTCACCGGCCGGGGCACCTCCGTGCCGTTGTGGACCACGCTGACGCCCGACCGCGGCACGCCCAGCTCGACCAGCTCGTCCCGCGTCACGCCCGAGACGGCGACGTGGCGGCAGGAGCGGTGCAGCCGGGGGGACAGCCGCGACTCGACCAGCCAGCCCACCCGGGCCAGCAGCGGCCCGAACACGACGCGCCACTGCTCGCGGTGCACGTGGTGGACCAGCAGCACGACCGGCCGGCGTGACCACGTCCGCGCCAGGAACGGCATGCCGTTCTGGACGTCGACGACCACGTCGTACGGGCCGAAGCCGCCGCGCAGCCCGTGCACGGCGGCGCGGGCGTAGACGCTGAGGCGCGACCCGCGCCGGACGACCCGGTAGCCCTCGCGCTGCTCGTCGCGCGGCGCGCGCCCGTGGTCGGCGCAGAACAGGGTGACCCGGTGGCCGCGGGCGGCCAGGCCCTCGGCCAGCCGCTCCGCGTAGTGCTCGGAGCCGCCGCCCTCGGGGTGGGTCGAGTCGCGCCAGTTGAGCAGCACGACGCCCAGCGGCGCGGGTGCGGTCGAGCGGGGCATGCGTCTCCCGGTCCGGCGATCAGGTCGCGCCAGACCGTACGGCAGCGAGAACCGCGCGCGTCCTGGCTAGCCTGACGCCGTGCCCGACCGTGCCCCGCTCGCCGCGCCGCAGGGCGAGGGCCTTGGCCGGTCGGTCGCCCTGCTGAAGGCGTTCCGGGTGGAGCAGACCGACCCGGCCCACTTCTACGGGCTGCTGGCCGCCGACGCCGTGCAGCAGCTGCAGCGCTGGACCCCGCTGGAGGGCCGGCGGGTTCTCGACGTCGGCGGCGGCCCCGGCTTCTTCCGCGACGCGTTCCTCGCCGCCGGCTCGTCGTACGTCTCGATCGACGCCGACCTCGGCGAGCTCAGCGCGGCCGGCGACCCCGGCCCGGGGACCGTGCTGGGCAGCGCGCTGGCGCTGCCGGTGCGCACCGGCAGCGTGGACGTCTGCTACTCCTCCAACGTGCTCGAGCACGTCCCGGACCCGGAGCGGATGGGCGACGAGATGGTCCGGGTGACGCGGCCCGGCGGCCTGATCTACCTGTCCTACACCGTCTGGCTCGGCCCCTGGGGCGGCCACGAGACCTCGCCGTGGCACTGGCTGGGCGGGGAGCGCGCCGCGCGGCGGTACGAGCGCCGCTACGGCCGGCCGCCCAAGAACCGGTACGGCGTGTCGATGTTCCCGGCGTCGGCCTCGGCTGGCCTGCGCTGGGCCCGGACGGCGCGCGGCGCCGACCTGATCACCGCCGAGCCGCGCTACCACCCGCGGTGGGCCCGCGGCGTGGTCCGGGTGCCGGGCCTGCGGGAGGTCGTCACCTGGAACCTCGCCCTGGTCCTGCGCGCCAGGTGACCCCGGCCGTCGCGCGCCTGCGGGTGCTGGCCGCCTGCCTGCTGCTCACCGCGCTGTCCTTCAGCCAGAGCCCCAGCCGGGTCGTCCCGGACACCAAGCTCGACCTGGTCGTCGACCCGGTGCGCTTTCTGTCGCGCGCCCTGCACCTGTGGGAGCCCGAGGGCGCCTTCGGGCAGCTGCAGAACCAGGCGTACGGCTATCTGTTCCCGATGGGCCCCTTCTTCGCCCTCGGCCGGCTGCTGGAGCTGCCCGGCTGGGTCGTGCAGCGGGCCTGGCTGGCCGCGATCCTCGTGGTCGCCCTGCTGGGCACCGTGCGGCTGGCCGAGCGCATGGGCATCGGCAGCGACGGCACCCGGCTGCTCGCCGGCCTGGCGTACGCCCTGTCGCCCCGGGTGCTGTCGGTCGCCGGGCCGATCAGCATCGAGGCGCTGCCGCTGGCCGTGCTGCCGTGGGTGCTGCTGCCGCTGGTGACCGGTGCGCAGGGCGGGTCCGAGCGCCGGGCCGCCGCCCGCTCCGGGCTGGCCGTGCTGTGCATCGGCGGCGTCAACGCGGCCGCCACGCTGGCCGTCCTGCCGCTGCCGGCGCTGTTCCTGCTGCTGCGCCTGGGCACTCCGCGCGGCCGGCGGCTCGCGGCCTGGTGGGCCGGCGCGGTGACGCTGGCCGGGCTGTGGTGGGCGCTGCCGCTGCTGCTGCTCGGCCGCTACAGCCTGCCGTTCCTGGACTTCATCGAGACCGCCGAGGTCACGACCGCGCACACCTCGCTGGTCGAGGTGCTGCGCGGCACGTCGGACTGGCTGGCCTACCTGTCGGTGGCCGGCGAGCCGTGGTGGCGGGCGGCGCACCAGCTGGTCACGCAGCCGGTGCTGATCCTGCAGACGGCGGTGCTCGCGGCGCTGGGCCTGGCCGGCCTGCTGCGCCGCGACGCGCCGCACCGCAGCCTGCTGCTCGGCGGCGTGCTGCTGGGCACCTCGCTGGTCACGCTCGGCCACGTCGGCGACCTGCCGGGCTGGGCCACCCCGCCGCTGGGCGCCCCGGTGCGGGAGCTGCTGGACGGGGCGCTGGCGCCGTTTCGCAACGTGCACAAGTTCGACGCCGTGCTGCGCCTGCCGCTGGTGCTGGGCCTGGCGCACCTGGCCGCCTCGCTGCGCGTGCCCACGCCCGCCGTGCCGCCCGTGGG
>JAOPWI010000194.1 GCA_025965755.1 Frankiales bacterium
CGCGAGCACGGTGGCCACCTGCGGCGGCGGCACGATCGCGGGCGCCGCCAACGGGTTCCTGCCCACCGAGGCGCTCTGCCCGCTCGACGGAGCCCCCGGCCACGCGCTGCGCGCCGACGCCGCCACCGCGTTCAACCGCATGAACGCCGCCCGCCGGCAGTGCGTCACCAGCTCCTACCGCTCGTACGCCGGGCAGGTGGACGTCTACCGCCGCAAGCCGTCGCTGGCGGCGGTGCCCGGCACGAGCCTGCACGGCCGGGGCCTGGCGCTCGACCTCGGCTGCGGCGCGGAACGGTTCGGCTCGGACGCCTACCTCTGGCTCAAGGCCAACGCCGGGCAGTTCGGCTTCGTCCACCCGGCCTGGGCCGAGCCGGGTGGCAGCAAGCCGGAGCCGTGGCACTGGGAGTACTCCGGCTAGGGACCCGGCAGGCCGTCCGGCATGGCGGCGCCGCTCGCTCAGCCAGGCTGGCCCAGGCCGTCCGACGACCGCCCGGTGGACGGCACGGGCGCCTCGGCCTCCAGCACCGGGAGGTAGACCCGAGCACCCTTCTCGCGGAACTCGGTGGACTTGTCCCGCATCCCGGCCGCAATCGCCGCCTGCTCCTCCCGGCCCTTGTCGGCGGCGTACTTGCGCACGTCCTGGCTGATCCGCATGGAGCAGAAGTGCGGCCCGCACATGGAGCAGAAGTGCGCGGTCTTCGCGGCGCTGGCCGGCAGCGTCTCGTCGTGGAAGTCGCGCGCCGTCGTCGGGTCCAGCGAGAGGTTGAACTGGTCCTCCCACCGGAACTCGAAGCGTGCGTCGGACAGCGCGTCGTCCCACGCCTGCGCGCCGGGATGGCCCTTGGCCAGATCGGCGGCGTGCGCGGCGATCTTGTACGTGATGACGCCGTCCTTGACGTCGTCGCGGTTGGGCAGCCCCAGGTGCTCCTTGGGCGTGACGTAGCAGAGCATCGCCGTGCCGTACCAGCCGATCATCGCGGCGCCGATGGCGCTGGTGATGTGGTCGTAGCCGGGCGCGATGTCGGTGGTCAGAGGACCCAGCGTGTAGAAGGGCGCCTCGGAGCAGACCTCCAGCTGGAGGTCCATGTTCTCCTTGATCTTGTTCATGGGCACGTGCCCCGGGCCCTCCACCATGACCTGAACGTCGTACTCCCAGGCGATCTTGGTCAGCTCGCCCAGGGTGCGCAGCTCGCTGAACTGCGCCTCGTCGTTGGCGTCGGCGATGCAGCCGGGGCGCAGCCCGTCGCCGAGCGAGAACGTCACGTCGTACTGCGCCATCAGCTCGCACATGTCCCGGAAGTGCGTGTAGAGGAAGTTCTCCTCATGGTGCGCCAGGCACCACGCCGCCATGATGGAACCGCCGCGGCTGACGATGCCGGTCTTGCGCGTCGCGGCCATCGGCACGTAGCGCAGCAGCACGCCGGCGTGCACCGTGATGTAGTCGACGCCCTGCTCGAACTGCTCGATCAGCGTGTCCCGGTAGATCTCCCACGTGAGGTCCTCGGCCTTGCCGTTCACCTTCTCCAGCGCCTGGTAGATCGGCACCGTCCCGATCGGCACAGCGCTGTTGCGGACGATCCACTCGCGGGTGGTGTGGATGTTGCGCCCGGTCGACAGGTCCATCACCGTGTCGGCGCCCCACCGGGTCGCCCAGGTCATCTTGTCGACCTCCTCCTCGATGGAGGACGCCACGGCGCTGTTGCCGATGTTTGCGTTGATCTTGACGAGGAACCCGCGGCCGATGGCCATCGGCTCGATCTCCGGGTGGTTCACGTTGGCCGGAATGACCGCGCGCCCGCGGGCGACCTCGTCACGCACGAACGCGGGCGACAGCCCCTCGCGGAGCGCGACGAACTCCATCTCGGTCGTGACCTGACCACGCCGCGCATAGGCCATCTGCGTGACGGTCACGCCGTCGACCGCGCGGCGCGGCCGGCGGACACCGCCGAACGCGCTGTCGAGGTTGCGGTGGTCGTGCGCCTTGAGACCGTTGTCGACCGGCTGCACCGGGCGACCCTCGTACGCCGCGGTGTCCTGACGCTCCTCGATCCACGGCGCGCGCAGCGCCGGCAGGCCGAGCCGGACGTCGGTGCGCAGCGTCTCGTCGGTGTACGGGCCGCTGGTGTCGTACAGGACCACGCTGTCGCCGGTCGTCAGCACGACCTCGCGCATGGGCACCCGCAGGTCCGGGCGGCTGCCCACGAGATAGGTCTTGCGGCTTCCCGGGAACGGGATGCCCTGGGCGGGCGGGGCATTGTGGACAGCCGTCATGGAGGGTTCCTCCCTACGCCGGCATTAACCGGGTCAGGTGCGAACGGTCGACGGCCGGTCCTGCCGCCCTCTCAGCCTCGGCGCGAGGCTCCCGCGGGTCACGGGGACCGTAGCCGCTGCGGGAGACCGTGCGCGCGCCGCCCCCCGCTCCCGCGACGGCTCGCCCTGGCGCGCGTCAGGTGGTCCGGTCCTCGCCCGCCTCACCGGGATACTGCGACGCCTTCAACAGGCGGGCCAGGTGCGCGGCGTTGGCGGCCACCGTCCTGTTCGTCGCCGCCGTCGTCTCGGGCGTCGCCTCGAGGTCCTTGTAGTCGGTGCCGTGCATCGCCTCGCCGTTCCAGTAGGTCGCCGCCTGCGCCGGCAGCGAGAAGCCGACGTCGTTGAGCGCCTGGAAGACCTGCGAGCTGATGTGGTGCGCGCCGTCCTCGTTGCCCACCACGGCGACCACCGCGACCTTGCCGAACACCGACGGCCGGCCGGCCTCGTCCTTCTCCGACAACTCCGCGTCCAGCCGCTCCAGAACCCGCATGCAGACGCTGCTCGCCTGCCCCATCCACGTCGGCGTCGCGATGAGCAGGATGTCCGCAGCCAGCACCTTCTCCCGGATGCCGGGCCAGGCGTCTCCGGGGCCCATGTCCTTGTCCACACCCGGCTTCACGTCGTGGTCGACGACGCGCAGCGCCTCGCCCACGACATCGTGCTCGGCCAGCTGTTCGAGCACCTGGCGGGCGAGCAGATCGCTGCTGGACTCAGCCGGGGACGGCTTCAGGCTGCAGGTCAGGGCAAGGGCGCGCAGAGGAGTCGGCATGCCGCCGGTCTTCCCGGCAACCGCGTCAGCGATGCGGCGGCGGCCCGGCGACGGGCCGCGGGCAGTGCAGTGTCACCGCCGAGCGGAACGCGCCCGCGCTTGCGGTCCCGCGTCACCTCAGGCTTGCGGTCCGCCCGCGGCTGCTCTGCGGCGCCGGAACCGGTGCCGGCGTACTGCCAGGGCGACCAGGGCCCCGACGAGCACCACCCCGACGGCCCAGCCGACCGGTCGCAGGTACTGGCCGACCTGGTCCCACCGCTCGCCGAGGGTGAAGCCCACCCCGATGAAGGCGGCGTTCCAGATGCCGCTGCCCAGCGCGGTCAGCGCGGCGAAGCGACCCAGCGGCATGCGGGCGATGCCGGCTGGCACCGACACGACGGAACGCACGAACGGGATGAACCGGCCCAGCAGGATGACCTTGCTGCCGTGCCGGTCGAAGAAGCGCTCACCGCGCCGCAGATCGGCCTGGCTGTAGAGCAGGAACCAGCGCCTGCCGGCGAGCTGGTGGGCGCGCTCGGCACCGACCGCCGCGCCGACCCCGTAGAGCACGAAGGCCCCGAGGAGGGCGCCCAGCGTCGCCGCTGCCCACGCGGCGAACGGGTCGATGTCGCCGCGGGCCGCGCTGAACCCGGCAAACGGCAGGATGACCTCTGACGGCAGGGGCGGGAACACCGTCTCCAGCGCGACGAGCGCGCCGACGCCCAGCACACCGATGTTGCCGATGACGTCGACGACGAAGCCCCCGAGACCGCTCACCTGGTCCGCCTGCATGCCGACCATGCTGCCCGTTCCCGGCCCCACCGACGCAGGCCGCACCGGTGATCCGGCATCCCGGCGCACGGCCGGCGCCGTGCCAGTCAGGTCTCGACCCGGTAAGGGCCAGCAGGCGCGGCGGCCAGACCTTGCCCCGGGACCGGTGCCTCGGCGATCCGGGGGCACCAGGAGGGCCAAGACCACCGCCCCTGTCCTGGAGAAGCCGTGACCCTGCCCTACGCCACCCAGCCAGGCGACCTCGACCACATGATCGAGAACGACTTCGCGATCGTCGAGCGCCAGTTCCAGCACCTCGAGAACGGGACCGCGAACACCCGCGTCCTCGTCGATCAGATCGGCTTCGAGCTCGCCCTGCACGCCTTCGCCGTGGAGCAGGTGCTCTACCCGGTCTTCGAGCAGACCGGGCAGACCCGCGACCTCGAGCAGGCGCGCGAGCGCAACAACACCGCCAAGGAGCTCCTGGTCACGCTGGCGCGCACCGAGCCCGGCGACGCGGAGTTCCACACCGCCCTGACGGCGCTGATGGCCGGGGTCCGCGCGCAGCACGAGGGCAGCGACCGCGAGTCCCTGCCCGCGCTGCGTGCGGCTGTCGGCGCCGAGCGGCTCGCCGAGCTGGGGCAGGACTACCTCGCCGCCAAGCGCTCCGCGCCGGCCGGTCCGCACCCGCACGCCCCGGACAAGGGCGTGGCGGAGAAGGTCGCGGGCGCCCTCGCCGCACCGCTGGACGCGCTCAAGGCCAAGGCCACCGGCAAGAAGAAGCACCTCGCCACCGACGCCTCCGGCCTGCTGAACCCGCAGGCGCAGGCGATTCTGGACGCCCACAGCAGCCTCGAGCCGCTGCCGTTCGAGATCCTCACGCCCGAGCAGGCCCGCCGGCAGCCGGGGCCCAAGGAGGCCGTCCTCAAGGTCATGGCCGATCAGGGCCTCGAGGGCCCCGAGCCGGTCGGCAAGGTCGAGGACCTGCAGGTGCCGGACGGCGCCGGAGGCACGCAGCGGCTGCGGGTCTACACCCCGCA
>JAOPWI010000198.1 GCA_025965755.1 Frankiales bacterium
AGCTCGACGCGGGCATGTCGGGGCGGCAGCGCCAGGCGCAGCACGTCGTAGAGGGACCCGGCCCAGCGGTCGGCCACCGCGCGGGCCAGCGCCGCGACCTCGGCCGACAGGACCGGCTCCGGGCTCACCACCGTCGTCAGGGGGGTCAGCGTGCGGTCGGACTGCTCCGCCCGCTCGAGCAGGATTCCGGCGACCTGCCGGCCGGCGAACCGCACGCGCACCCGGCAGCCCGGCTGAGCGGCCTCGGACAGGGACTCCGGCACGGCGTAGTCGAAGGCGCGGTCCAGGTGCGGCAGGCCGCTGTCGACGGCGACCCGGGCCACCGGCAGCGTCCTCGCCACGGGCTGCGCCGCGGGTGGCCGGCGGGCGGCCTTCGGTGCCAGCCCGGGCAGCGCCGACGCGGCGTCGTCCCGGGTCCTGGTCATGCGGGCAGGCTAGGAGCCGGAGCCGACAGGGCGGGCCGGCCGGCGGGTGCGGGTGTCCGGCGGGTGCGGGTGTCCGGCGGCCCGTCCCGGCCGGGTGGGACAGACCGCCGGTGCGCTCGGCGCGGGTCCCGGACCTGTCGGACCCGGCACGTAGCGTCTCCGGCATGACGATCGTGGACGTGCCGCTCCCCGTGCTGGGGTCGCTGTCGCCCTCGCGTGCCAGCGACTTCATGACCTGTCCCCTGCTGTTCCGCTTCCGCACGATCGACCGGCTGCCGCAGGCGCCGTCGAGCGCAGCGACCCGGGGCACGATGGTGCACGGCGTGCTCGAGCGGCTGTTCGACGTGCCGTCGGCCGAGCGCACGCCTGAGGCTGCGGCGGCGCTGCTGCGCCCCGAGTGGGAGCGCCTGCTCACCGAGCAGCCCGAGCTCGGCGAGCTGTTCGCCGACGCCGCCGAGCTGGAGACGTGGCTGGCCAGCGCCGCGAAGCTGCTCGAGGGCTACTTCGCGCTGGAGGACCCGCGTCGCCTCGAGCCTGCGGAGCGGGAGACGTCGGTGTCGGTCGTCCTGCCGGGCGGGCTGCGGCTGCGCGGCATCGTCGACCGGGTCGACGTGGCGCCCAGCGGCGCGGTCCGGGTGGTCGACTACAAGACCGGCCGGTCGCCGCGCGAGGCGTTCGAGGGCAAGGCTCTGTTCCAGATGAAGTTCTACGCGCTGGTGCTCTGGCGCACCCGCGGCGAGGTTCCGGCGCTGCTGCAGCTGATGTATCTGGGCGACCGAGAGCTGCTGCGCTACGTGCCGGACGAGGCGGATCTGCGCGCGACCGAGCGCAAGCTGCTGGCGCTGTGGGCGGCGATCGAGCGGGCCACCCAGCGCCGGGAGTTCCCGCCGAGCCCCAGCAAGCTCTGCGGCTGGTGCGACCACCAGGCGCTGTGTCCCTCCTTCGGCGGCACGCCGCCGCCCTTCCCCGACGTCGTGCCCGGCCCGGACGAGTTGCTGCCGCACCAGCGCGCCGCCGCCGAGCGCACCGCGGCCCGGATCTGCGAGATGTCCGGGGATGGCGGGACACCGGCCTGACCGCGCCTGACGCGGTCGTGGCCCCGCGAGGTGAGCTGAGGCACACTGGCCGGACCAAGCCCTGCAGGAGGACCCGCGTGAGCATCACCGAGCAGCAGCCGACCGACGTCGCCCAGGCCCATGCCGACGAGCTCGTCACGGAGGCCGTGACGAGCGCGACCGCCAAGACCGCCCTCGATCAGCCCGCCGGCAGCAAGCCGCTGCGGATGGCCCTGCCCGAGACGTTCGAGACCGTCGAGCAGGAGCGAGCGCACCGCAAGGCCAAGCTCGCCGCGGCGTTCCGCATGTTCAGCAAGGCCGGCCTGGACGAGGGCGTCGCCGGCCACATCACGGTGCGCGACCCCCAGGAGCCGGACACCTTCTGGGTCAACCCGTTCGGCATGCACTTCAGCATGATCAAGAGCAGCGACCTGGTCCGGGTCAGCCACGAGGGCCAGGTCGTCGAGGGTGACCGGGCCGTCAACGGCGCGGCCGTGGCCATTCACTGCGCCGTGCACGCCGCGCGCCCCGACGTCCTCGCCGCGGCGCACGCGCACGGCCCGTACGGCAAGACGCTGTCGTCGCTGGAGATGACGGTGGAGCCGCTGACCCAGGACGCCTGCGCCTTTTACGAGGACGTGGGCATCTACGACGACTACACCGGCGTCGTGCTCGACAAGGCGGAGGGCGAGCGGATCGGCCGCGCCCTGGGCAGCCACAAGGCGGTCATCCTGCGCAACCACGGGATGCTGACGGTCGGCGAGACCGTCGACAGCGCCGCCTGGTGGTTCCTCACCCTGGAGCGCACCAGCCAGTCGCAGCTGATGGCCTACTCGGCGGCCGCCGGCCTGGGCGCCAAGCCGCGCCAGATCCGCCCGCAGGAGGCCGAGCAGACCCGCGGTCAGGTCGGGTTCGAGCTGGCCGGCTGGTTCCAGTTCCAGCCGATCTGGGAGCGCGTCAGCCGCGACAACCCGGACATCTTCGACTGACCGAACCCGGCCGCGACGGCGCCGCGCCCCGCAGGGGGCCGGCGCCGTCGCGCTGTGCGGGTCAGCTGTCGAGCTCGTCGAAGCCGCCCGAGGACGGCTCGAAGCGGGCGGCGAACTCCGTCGGGGAGTACGGCCGGTAGTCCTCGTCGCCGCGCCGGACGATCCAGTCACCGAACAGCGCCGGCCGGGTGCCCTTCGTGGTCGGCACCCAGACCGTGGCCACCGCCGTGCCGTCCGGACCCGGCGCCCAGGTCACCTGGCCGCCGCACCAGGCGGCGAGGTCGGCTGCCACCGCGTGCTCGTCGAACCGCAGGGCGACGACCTCCCGGGAGCCGTGGCGCGAGGGCGACATGCCCGCATGATGTCAGTGTCCGGGGCGCTGCGCCGCAGGCTCGCGCGAAGCGGGGCGGGGCAGATCGGCCCGAGGTGCGGGGCGCCCGCCGCGCGCCAGCGCCCCCAGCGTGGCGACATCCACCGTCGCCAGCGACGGCAGCACCAGCCGGCGGGCGCTGGGCTCCAGCGCGACACCGGCCACGCTCGGGACCGCGACCACGGCACAGCCGGCGGCCTCGCCGCTGGCCACGCCGGACGGGGAGTCCTCGAGGACCACGCAGTCGGCCGGGTCGACGCCCAGGCGCTGGCAGGCCACGAGGTAGGGCTCGGGATGCGGCTTGCCGTGGACGACCTCGTCGCCGGCGACCGAGAGGGCGAACGGCCCGACGCCCTGGCCGAGCAGCGCGTCGACCAGCCTGCGGTAGGACGAGCTGACCAGCGCGGTCGGGACGCCGGCTCCGTGGAGCGCCAAGAGCAGCTCCTGCGCGCCGGGCAGCAGGACCAGCCGGTCGGCGAACAGCTCGACCATGCGGGCGAGCAGCCGGGCCGACGTGCTGGCCACGGTGGTCTCGTCGGCCGGGACGCCGTAGTGGCGCAGGATCATGGGGACGGCGGTCTCCAGCCGGGTGCCCACGATCTGGGCCTTGAGCTGCTCGTCCCAGCTGCCCCCGAGGTCGCGGGCCAGCTCCTCCTCGGCGACGGTCCACAACGGCTCGCTGTCGATGAGCAGGCCGTCCATGTCGAACAGCACGGCGGCGGGCGTCAGGGGCGGGGACACCGGGAGCAGGCTAGTAGGCGCCCTTGCGCTGGACGACCGCGAAGACGGTCTTCCACAGGATCATGGCGTCGAGGGCGAGCGACCAGTTCTCGACGTAGTGCAGGTCCAGGCGTACCGACTCGTCCCAGGACAGGTCGCTGCGGCCGCTGATCTGCCACAGGCCGGTCAGCCCCGGCTTGACGAGCAGGCGGCGGCGCACGTCGTCGCCGTACTGCTCCACCTCGCGCGGCAGCGGCGGCCGCGGGCCGACCAGCGACATGTCGCCGCGGACGATGTTCAACAGCTGAGGCAGCTCGTCCAGGGAGAAGGCGCGCAGCCAGCCGCCGACCGGCGTGATGCGCGGGTCGTCCTTCATCTTGAACAGCAGGCCGTCGGCCGCCTCGTTCCTGTCCTGCAGCTCGGCCAGCCGCGCCTCCGCGTCCACGTACATGCTGCGGAACTTGAACATGGTGAACGTCTTGCCGTCCGCCCCGACGCGGGTCTGCCGGAACAGGGCCGGACCGCCGCTGTTCAGGCGCACCGCGATGGACACCGACAGCAGCAGCGGGAGCAGCACGAGCACCGCGGCCAGGGCGAGGGCCCGGTCCACCGTGCCCTTGAGCAGGCGGCGCCCGCCGCCGAACTCCGGCTCCTCGATGTGCAGGAGCGGCAGGCCGGCCACCGGCCGGATGTGGATGCGCGGGCCGGCGATGTCGGTGAGCGAGGGAGCGACGACGAGGTCGACCCCGCTGCCCTCGAGCTGCCACGACAGCCGGCGCAGGTCGGCCTGGGTGAGGTCGGACCACGCGCCGACGGCGACGGTGTCGGCCCCGGTGCGGCGCAGCGCCTCGACGATGGTGGTCGAGCTGCCGACGACGGGAACGCCCTCGACGGTCTCGCCCTGCGCGCGGTCGACGCAGGCGCCGACGACGGAGAAGCCGGCGTGGCTCTCCCGGCGCAGCTGGCGGACCAGCTCGGCGCAGGAGCGCTCGCGCCCGACGACGATGACCTTGTGCAGGCAGCGGCCGGAGGCCCGCATGCGGTGCAGCCACTGGCGGGCGGCGTAGCGCAGCAGCAGCGTCAGGCCGACCGACAGCGGGAGGGCGAGCAGGACGTACAGCCGGGCAAGGTCGAGCTTGAAGGCGTACGAGGTGAGAGCGACCAGGGCGAGCAGCCGCACCCCCGCGTCGAAGACCCGGCGGAACTCCTCGCTGCCCGTGCCGAGGAAGCGGGGCTCGTAGGCCCGGGTGGACGTGCAGGCGCCCACCCAGACGAAGGGCAGCGCGACCGAGGCCAGCAGGTAGAACTGCCCGATGTCCTGGCCGAAGCGCAGGGTCACGGCCACGACGGCGGCCAGCACGCCGGCCAGGAAGTCCATGACGACGAGCCGGTGCACCAGGCGGCGCTGCCAGGCCGGCGTACGCCGCTCCTCGATCACGGTGTCGACGGCGCGCTGGACCGGGGGCTCGATCTCCAGCGGCGGACCGGTGAGCGGGAGGGCGAGGGCGTCCACCGGCTGGCGGTCCCGGGCTGCAGGCTCGGAGCGCCGGAAGCCGTTCGGCAGCAGCTGCCGGACGCGCGACGTGGAGGCCATGTCGTTGCCTCGGCCGCCGGACCCCGACCTTGACGACCCGACGGGGGGGGACGCGACCGGGGAAGCCGACCGTGGTGGGCTGTCCTCGACCATCCGCACCCCTTCACCGCGCTCGTCGCTCGTCGCCCTGGCCTGAACGCAGCGTGCCGGGGCCCGCCCGTTCACCCCTCGCCTCGCTACACCCGAGCCGCTTGTCTGCCGAAGAAGATGTGAACCCTCTCCCAGAAGGCGACCTCCATGACCTCTTCCGCAGACCGGGCCGGACTCCTGCTCGAGGAGCTGGCTGACGCGGACGGCACCCGGCTCGTCACCCTTGCACGTTACGGACGCCGTCGCACCGACGCACCGGCCTTCCGCGGACGCTGCCTGGCGCCGGAGTATCTGGAGGCCGTGGCGAACGGCGAGTGGACCCCAGACGACGAGGCGCTGCTCGGGCAGCTGGTCGAGCGGGCCGAGGCGGCCGCCCTGCCCAAGGTCAGCTGGCGGCACCGCCGCGGCCTGCGCAACGCCCTGCGCGCCACCACCGTGTCCCTGCTCACCGAGCAGGTGGCCTCTCCGGCCTGGCAGCGTCGTCGCGGCGACCTGGCCATGGCGTGGACGAGCGCCATGGGCCCGCTGCCGGCCTGTCGCCAGCCGCCGAGCTAGCCGCCGAGCGTCACGACGGCCGGTCCCCGCGGGGGCCGGCCGTCGTCGTGTGCGCTGCGCTCAGTAGGCGCCCTGGCGACGCAGGACGGCAGCCACCGTCTTGGTCAGGATGGACAGGTCGAGCGCCAGGGACCAGTTCTCGACGTAGTGCAGGTCCAGGCGCACCGACTCCTCCCAGGACAGGTCGCTGCGTCCGCTGACCTGCCACAGCCCGGTCAGGCCCGGCTTGACCAGCAGCCGGCGGTGGACGTCCTCGCCGTACTGCGCCACCTCGCTCGGCAGCGGCGGGCGCGGGCCGACCAGCGACATCTCGCCCTTGACGACATTGATCAGCTGCGGCAGCTCGTCCAGGGAGAAGCGGCGCAGCCACTCCCCCACCCCGGTGACCCGGGGGTCCCTGCGCATCTTGAACAGCAGCCCGTCGGACGCCTCGTTCTGGTCGAGAAGCGCGACCAGCTCCTCCTCCGCGGTGCTGCGCATGCTGCGGAACTTGCAGATCCTGAAGGTCGAGCCGTCCTGGCCCACCCGGGTCTGGCGGAACATCGCCGGTCCGGTGCTGGTGGCGCGCACGACCACGGCGATGCCGACGAGCAGCGGTGCGAGCACGAGCAGCGCGACCCCGGCCGTGACCCGGTCGAACGCCCCCTTGAGGACCCGCCGGGCGCCGGTGAACTCGGGCTGCTCGACGTGCAGCAGCGGCAGGCCGGCAACCGGCCGGATGTGGATGCGCGGGCCGGCCACGTCGGTGAAGGCCGGGGCGACCACGAGCGCCACTCCGGTGCCCTCGAGGTCCCAGGACAGCTGGCGCAGGTCCTGCTGGGACAGCGGCGACCAGGCCGAGATGGCCACCGTGTCGGCGCCGGTACGGCGCAGGCCGGCCAGCACGTCGGAGGCCCGGCTGACGACCGGCACGCCCTCGACCTCGGTCGCCGGGCTGTGCTCGAGGCAGGCTCCGACGACGTGGAAGCCGTTGTGGTCCTCGCGGGCGAGCTGCCGGATGAGCTCGCTGGCCGACCGCTCGCGCCCGACGACGAGGACCCGGTGGTTGTAGCGACCCTGCCGCCGGGCCCGGTGCAGGCGCTGCCGGGCGACGTAGCGGCCGAGCAGCACCAGAACGGCGGCCAGCGGGAAGGCGAGCGTCACGTACCCGCGCGCCAGGTCGTACTTCGTGGCGTACGCCAGCGTCGCGACGACCGCGAGGTAGCGGACGGCGGCGTCGGTGACCCGGCGGTACTCCTCCGAGCCTGCGCCCAAGAAGCGCCCCTCGTAGCCGCGGGCCAGCGCCACGCAGGCGACGAAGCCCACGGGAAACAGCACGGTGAGCAGCCGGTAGCTCGCGCTGCCTCCGTCGTCGAACCGCACCAGCAGGGCGATCAGACCGGCCGCCGAGGCGAGCGCCAGGTCCAGGCCGAGCAGCGCCCGGCTCAGGCGGGCCTGCCAGGCCGGCTGCACGCCATGGCCCGGGCTCGGTTCGGCCTGGGGCAGGCGCGGCCGCGGCAGCACGGACGGGCCGGTGGCCTCGGGTGTGCTGTCGTCGCGGTGCAGCGCGGTCGTCATGGCGCCTCCCGAGGTCGTCGCGGGCCGCAATCCGGTCCACCTCGGCCGGACGTTACGGGTGCTCGTCCCGTCCGGACCCCGTCTCGCCGCAGGACCGCCCGAAGTGACTAGCAGCGGGCGGCCGGCCGGCTCAGCCCGCCAGGTCCGCAGGCGGGGCCGGCGCCGACCCGGCGGCCCGCCGCATCTGGCGGTAGGCCACGACCGCAGGCCGCAGCCGC